>NZ_JBLJBT010000028.1:0-71003 GCF_047637665.1 Bdellovibrio sp.
GACCATGGTGGTGGTAAAGACGACCATGGTGGTGGCAAAGACGATCACGGTGGCGGAAAAGATGACCATGGTGGTGGTAAAGATGACCATGGTGGTGGTAAAGATGACCATGGTGGTGGTAAAGACGACCACGGTGATGGTAAGGACGATCATGACGACCATGATGATCACGACGATAACGATGATCACGACGACCATGACGATCATGATGGCGAATGCCGAAGAACAGATAAGCATTGCCAAGACGATGGCGATAAACCAGATGATGACTTCGAAGAAGAAGAGAAGAAGGAACTTAAGAGAAAGCTTAAGCCTGTTTTCTATCTCAGCTTCGACTATGGTTCGTACATCGTGAACTTGACGCCTCAATTCCGAGATGTTCAACCGAAGTCTTCATTGGTGAAGTATGATTACAAACCAATGGCCTCTTCAGACTCATTAGTCTATGGCGACTTCCGTGACGGTTTCCAAAAAACTGTTTATGGAAATATCGAAGTCGGCTTGGGTGCAGAAGTCCAATTCTGGTATGACAATGCCAAGGGACTTGCGGATCACTTCTGGGCTTATGTGGGAGTTCTACCTATTGTTGGCAAAGATACAGAGTCTACTCGCTATGTGAGCACTTTGGATAAAGCTTATGCCATGGGTGGACGTTGGGAAGTTCCTAAGTCAGCGTCAGATCTTGATCGCTGGGATGCGGGTGACAGTATTACCTATCTTGGACAAGGTGGCGTTATTTTCTCGGCGGGAGCTGGGTTCGGTCCTGTTGGAGCTGGAGTTGCAAAGTTTGCCGGTGGTACCTGGGAAACATACGTAGAAAAAGTCGGCGCGGACAAGGCTTATGTCAAAATGAGCCGTGGAAAGCTGAATAGCTTCTCTGTATTCACAGATATTTCAATCATTAATCTTTCTTTGAGTGAGTTCAGATTCGCTGACGATGGATTTTCTTTTGTCTTTGATTTGACCACCGATGTTGGCCGTAAGGCTTACGAAGATATGATTCGTGGTAACGTTCTAGCTTCTGAAAACTTCGCCAGCGCAAAACCTGCGAATTTGGTGGAGAGAGCGCCTGTTATTAAAGTTGAAACATTTAGATCAGTTTCCACAGGAAGAATTGCTAGCAAGTCGCTTTCAATTCCAATTATTTGGGATAAAACTTACAGCAAAGGACGTATCAATTCATATACAACGTCAGATATGCACGTAGAGCGCAATACGGCTCGCGCTTACTATGGAATCTTCTCTGAATCAGAAGACTCTCGTTTCTGGACAAGACATAAAGAAAAAGAATTTATGTTCTACGGAGCGAAGTACTCTGTTGAAAACTGGGATAGCAAAGCTCGCATGGATAGCATGTTCGGAACGTATAGCTATACATTCAAGCACGAGAAGAGTAACGGATATCGCCTTAGAGCCGGTATCAAAGAACTTGTGAAGAAAACAGGTTTGGATACTTTGATGGTAGGTATTCCAGATAAAGATCTGGGTTACACAGGCATTGAGTTTAACGTGAACTTTGATGATCAGAACACGATGAGACTGATGACTGCAGCTCAAAAAATGACACAAGATCAGTTTATCGATCTGTCAACAGATCAGGTGTATCCGTACTTCAAAGAAATGAATGATCCTTATGATTATTGCATGGTCTCTGAGGACGGTGGATCTTGTGCCTCTATGGTGGGTCGACGCACGGCCAACGCTGCTAGCAAAATGTACTTCGCGTTGAAGGATATGTACAAATATATGAATACAGATCCTAAGGCGTTCGCAGTTGCTTACGGTCAGTTTGGTGAAGGAATGTCTGAGAACTTGTTCACGTTCAAAGCGGCTATGAAATTGGCTGGTCCTGGCGTGAGTGTTGATTACCTTATCGAGGGTACGTATATTTCAATGTACTTCCGTGAGTGGACCGTCAACGGACAAGGTCTCTGGTCTCCATCTTTGGAAAGACCTATGTACAAGGGACTTCCATTCAACCCAGCGACTCGTCATTCACGAGTGCGTGGTATGATTATTGGTAACTCTGGTGCCAATAAAGTGCCGCATATGAAAAACGTGGCGTTCTAATTATATAAAGAACGCATAAATGAAAAGCCGCTGATGGAGATGTCAGCGGCTTTTTTATTTTGAAGGTGGTACTCAAAGTGAATTTTCGTAGAGAAGGTTCTCAGTGATCAGATCGGCCACGAGGAAGGCCAGACGTCGTGCGTGGCGCTCCCACTCTTCGGGGGCCGCTTTGGCCAGTTGGGATATTATCTTTTGTAGCGTTGTCCATTTTTCGACAAAACCGACAACCGAATCTTTCATGGCAGCGCAGTTACGGAAGTGCTCTAGCAGGATAGGTAATGCCTGCTCTTTTTCAAACGCTCGCAGCATGTCTAAGGAAAGAACGTTGGTTGTTCCTTCCCAGATCGAAAAGACTTGACCGTCTCTGAGAAGACGAGGAATTCCGGTGTCCTCCACATAGCCCGCTCCGCCGAAGATTTCGACGACTTCGCTAGAGATTTCGACGGCCTTTTTTCCGGTATAGAGTTTTAGAATCGGTGTCAGAGTTCTGAGAAGAATTCTTTCCGAGGCGGAGATCTCGCCCACTTCTTCTTGTCCTAAGAGTTTTGCGACAAAAAAGCAAAAGACCAAAGAGCGGCGGAAGTCTTCTTCCAGAGATCTGAGAGTTTCCTGGTGCAATGGGTGCTCTATCAAGGTTTTGCCAAAGGCCGTTCTTTTTCGCGAATAGTCCGTGGCTAAATCCAAGGCGCGGCGCATATGCCCGGTGGCACAGATGGAATTATAGATGCGAGTGATATTCAAAACGCTGGCGATTTTCTTTATTCCATCGCCCTCTCCACCAATGATTCGTGCTGGGGTTCCAAGTAAGCTGAGCTCTGCGGTGGGAAGAGCCTTGGTTCCTAGTTTGTCTTTGAGGCGATGGATTTGAATATTATTAAGTTGTGCCTGGCTATTGCGTAGCTCGAGATAGAAGAGGCTTAGGCCTCGAGAGCCTGCAGGGGCTCCGTCGGGGCGAGCTAAAGTCAGGGCCACCTGAGAGGTTGTTGCAGACGTGAACCACTTGGTGCCGTGAAGAGAATGGGTCGCCGAAAAGGGGCTGCTTCCCGAGAAGGGATGCCCGTCGGTGGCCGTTCCGCTGACGTCGGACCCTCCCGAGCGCTCGGTCATCCATTGACCCGCAGTCCAGAAATGGCGTGGGTCTCGGGTCACCAGATGAGGCAGGGCCCTTTCTTTGAGATCTTGCCCCGCATAGAGCTCCAGGGCCCTAGCAGCCCCATCAGTCATGGCCAGGGGGCACGAGTAGATCGCCGAGCTGGGCGAGTACAGATAAAGAAGCGCCATTTGGTAGACTCGAGAAAACGCTCCGAATTTTCTCTCGTAGGCCGTCGCGACGATGCCCTCCTCAGCGGCGACCCGGTCAAGATGCTTCCATCCTTCGCAAGTTTTGATCTCGTCAATACGGCGCCCCCAGGGATCAAAGGGAATATGCTGGGGCGGCTGGGCCTCGGCGTCTTGAGCCCAGAGAAGCATGTCGGTGGCGGCTCTTTCTCCGAGATGATCCAGGTGAGGCAGGGCCTCTTTTTGAACCTCCGGGGGCAGATTCTTTTTTAAAAACTTTTGAAGTGTTTCATCCGAACGATACGTATTGGTGAGGCCGGGGCCTTCTTGATAAAAGTTTTTCATACCTTCAAGTTTAGGCTTTCAGAGGGAGGCGTACAACAAGATGTCCTGACGCCTGTCTTTTTTTAAAAAATGGTTGCTGTTTTGTAAGGTCCTATCTATAAGAGCCCCTTATTTTAAGGAGGGGCTGTGTCCCGTTTAGTTTTAGTTATCAGCATGATGGCCTTGGTATCTTGTGGCTTTAAATCAAACCCCACCGTGGAATCTAAAAGCGGAACCGGTATTATTGGCGGTACTTTGGTGGCCGAAAAAGCCCCGATCGCTTCTGGTATCGTGAGCGTGTATGATGTTGCGGACAACGCGATTTGCACAGGCTCAATCATTGCCGAGAATTTTATTTTAACAGCAGCTCATTGTGTGCAAACGAAAGCTTCAAAATTGAAGGTTGTTTTTGGTTTGGATGTTGATGCGACCATGGCCATTCGCGAACCCGACGTTCAGCAAGTTTATGTTCGTCGCGTGCTTGATATCAAAGTTCATCCTTCTTACAAACCTGAAGAGCAAGAGTATAAGCAGACAGACTGGGGTGATATTGCGATCATCAAGTTTTCAGGTTCTTTGCCTCCGGGGTACAAGCCTGCGACTTTGCTTCCTGACTCCAGCGTTTTGCGTCGTGGTTTGATGGTGACAGTTGCTGGTTATGGAGTTTCTTTGGTTGATGCAGAACCTGTAGATCCTAAGAAGGTTCGTCATCTTGAAGATGCTATGGCTTACGGAGAAGTGATCTGTGACGACGGACTCAAGAACTGTCTGAAAGTGGATATGTCCGGAGATGGAGAGCTGCGCCAAGCCAAAGCCCCCATTTCTTCTGTTCAAGAAAGTGAAGTTCGTTTGGATGAATCCAAAGGACAAGGTACTTGCAGTGGTGATTCCGGAGGTCCTGCTTATATCGAGAAGGACGGCCAATACTATCTCTTTGGAGTGACCAGTCGAGGCAGTCCTCTTTGTGACGACGTGGGTGTTTACACCAATGCGGTCTATTACAAAAGCTGGATTGCTGAATCTATTCTGAAAATGAAGTAGTCTATAATGAAGTCCCCCGCGACATCCTTGTCGCGGGAAGAGCTTCGGTGGACTTTAAATCTTTTTATAGCGTTTGAATGTCAGAGTGGCTCCAAGCAGGAAGACCACGCCAAAGAGAATATGTAAACTGTGATCGATAGTTCCCAGCTCCAGAACATTCGGAATGGGTTTCCAAAGATATCTGTCTTCAACCAGACTTCCTATTGACGGAATTCCAAGACTTCCAAAAAGAAAACCTAAAATACCTAAGACTCCATAGATGGTGCCAAATATATAGCTAAACCTTTTAGCACTCAGGGCACTGTCGAAGCCAAACCAGAGTGAGAGGGCCCCCGAGGCGACGTGAATGGCGTTGTGAGTATAGCTGAGATGAGCTCCTAAGAAGTTGTCGACGACAAATCCGACAAGGCCCATCACCACTAAGGCAATACCCATGACCACGCAGACCTCTTGAGCGTACCTTCTTTGAATAGGTAAGAAAGTCTCAGTGGGTTGAGCTCGATAGATCTTCGAGGGTGGGGATGGTTCTTGGGGAGTGGTTCTGGGAGGTGTCGGTTTTCGCGGTTCTTTTTCAAGTTCCATAAAAAGCTCCTTATCACGTTTGTGATTATGAGCTTCCTGCCAGAATAAATCATGCCTCCGTCATTAAAATTGGTAGAAAACAGAGGCTTAAGATTTATGCTTCTTGAAATAGAGGAATGAAAGAGAACTTTGTCACATCGACTAGTCCTCGATCTGTCAGCTTAAGAGTTGGGATCACAGGGAGGGCCAGGAAGGCCATCTGGATGAAGGGCTCATCGAGCACCACCCCTTGAGAGCGAAAAGCTGTTTTGAGTTGTTCGATCCCTGACTTGATTTCCTCGGCACTTTGTAGACTGAGAAGTCCTGCGATGGGAAGTCTGACAAGAGCCTGAACCTTTCCATGATTAACAACAACAAAACCTCCACCATTTTCGATGAGTGTGTTTGCTGCCAGGGTCATGTCAGCCGTGTTGGTGCCGATGACCATGAGATTATGAGAGTCGTGAGCGACGGAACTGGCAAGAGCGCCACTGTGGAGCCCCATCCCTTTGACAAGCCCCAGTCCTGGAGGCCGACCTTGGCCATAGCGTTCAATATTGGCCATATAAAGAACATCATCGTCAGAAAAGGACGTGCCGTCATATTCCAGCGAGAGATGCTCTGTTATGATTTCATGAGGAATAATTTTAATGACATTGTAAAGCCCTTTCTTCAACTTGAATGTCAGTTCCTCTTCTTTGAGAGGCGCGCGCTTCATCGTGTTCTCGAGGGGCGGTTGCGATTTTTGCAGCTTTTCCTGAACATGCTTATCAAGGGACAGTTCTGAAACCTGTTGGCCACCGATGAAAACTTCTTGAATCTCAACTTTTTTAAGATCTCGAAGCAAAACCAGATCTGCTTTTTTCCCAGGGGCGACCAATCCCAAACGTTTTAATCCGAAATGTTTCGCTGCAGAGTACGTTGCCAGGCGATAAGCGACATGAACGGGGACTTGATGTTTGTTAATCAATTCACGAATAAGGTAGTTGATATGTCCTTCATGGGCGATTTCAAATGGATTGCGATCGTCCGTGCAAAGAAGACATTGTGCTGAAGAAAACTCATTTACCAAGGGCGCGAGTGTTTTCAAGTTTTTAGCGACACTGCCTTCGCGAATAATCAGCCCCATGCCTTTTTGCAGCTTTTCTTTTCCTTCTTCGAGAGTCACCGTTTCGTGACAGTTTTGAATTCCGGCAAGGAGGTAGGCATTTAAGGATTTTCCTCGCAACAGCGGTGCATGGCCATCAAGATTAAGGTCCTCGAAGGCTTCAATTTTAGCAAGAACATCTTTGTCGGCATGAATCACTCCCGGGAAGTTCATCATTTCCGCAAGTCCCAGCACGGCGGGGTGGTCCTTGTGTTTAATCATATCAGCGAGAAGAAAGTCGCTGCCATTGGTTTCAAAACCTGGCAATGCGGGAACACAAGAAGACATCTGCACGAAAAGATTCTGGGCCAACAGTTCAGAGCATCGTAAGAACCATTCAAAACCACGCAAACCTAGAACATTGGTGATTTCGTGAGGGTCGCAAATGGCGGTGGTGGTGCCCAAGGGCAAAGTGGCACGTTCGAACTCAAAAGGCGACATCATCGAGGATTCAATATGCAAGTGACCATCAATAAAACCCGGCGTCATGAAAGCGCTTTGAGCGTCAAAGAGGCGTTTTGTAGGGCTTCCGAGATATTCGAGTCCGACGCCGACGATATATTCTCCACCGATGGCGACGGCCGTCGGGTAGATTTCGCCGGTGATAACGTCAAGAAGCTGTACGTTGGTGATGAGCAGATCCAGTTCGGCGTCGCCTCGTGCTTGAGCTAATCTTTGGGGAAGCTCTTGGGTGGAAATTTTTTGAGTTTTCTTTTTACCGAGTGAAGAAGCCATGGAGTGTCCTTAAAATTTAGAGATCTGTTTTGCCGAAGATCTCATCACGGGTTCTTAAAATCTGGGCAACGATGCTAAAGGCGATTTCGATGGGGGCATTTCCTCCAAAATCTTCTCCCATGGGGCAATAGAATCTTCCCAGAGTGTCATCGTCGACTCCGGCATGCTGGAGGTCGCTTTTAAGGCGCAGATATTTTTGCTGACTTCCAACATTGCCAACATAGCTGAAACGATCTCGCTGCTTCATGGTCTCGATTAAAACAGGAAGATCTGTTCCGTGGCCCATTGTCATGATGGCGACAAAAGACTTTGGTGGAATTTTGTGAACTTCTGCGGCCATATTGTCCGTCAAGCGAGTCGTCAACTTAGGTGAAGAGGGAAGTTTGCTTAACCACTCTTGGCGGGGATCAAGGCATAAAATCTGACAATCAAGTTTCAAAAGCAATCGTACGAGTTCCTGAGAAATGTGCCCCGCGCCGAAAACGGTGACGTGAAAGGGGTGTTCTTTTTCAAAAAGCTCGAAGAAGAAGCTCACAACCCCACCGCAGGTCATGCCGATGTCTTTTTGTAGATTCCAATCCGTAAAAAGATATCGTTCTTTTTCGGAGATCATTCTTTTCGCCTCTTGAATAGCTCTATTTTCGACCTTCCCGCCGCCGACGGTTCCATACTCAAGCCCCTCAGAGCTGACGATTGCCCGCGCCCCGACTTCTTGAGGTGAAGAGCCGATTTGTTTAACAAGCGTGATGACGACAAAGGATTTTGAGCCCTCTTTGAGGTGGGTGAGGGCACTTAAGAAATCTTCGAAATTGCCTTTACTCATATTGTTTTAGCTCCATAAGAAGTTCTTCAGGCGTGGCTGGTGATTTGATATGTGGAATTCTTTGAGTGCTTTTGTATCGCAAAGCATTTTTGAGTGCCGTCCAGACGCTGATACCCAAAAGAAAGGGGGGTTCGCCGACCGCTTTTGAGCGGTGAACATTCTGGTGGTTTTCGTTATTTTCAATGAAGCTGACATTGAAGACGCGAGGAGTGTCTTGAATACTTGGAATTTTATAGGTCGTGGGGGAGTGACTGAGCAACTTCCCCTCTTTGTTATAAAAAAGTTTTTCAGAGGTCACCCATCCCATTCCTTGTACGAATGCGCCAGTGACTTGGCCACGATCAATACCAGGATTCAGAGGTCGCCCCAAGTCCATGAGGATGTCGGCCTGAAGGACTTTGGATTCGCCAGTCCACGTGTCGATTTCCACTTCGCTGACGGCAACTCCGTTTGTGAAATAGTTAAACGGAGTTCCCAGGCTGCGAGCTTTGTCAAAACCAAGACCCTCTGTTTTGAAATGAGCGTACTCACCCAAGGACATGCGGTTTAGGTAGGCCTTTTTTACCAGCTCGGTCCAGGAAATGTTTTGACCGCTAGGAAGATGAACGACATTGCCATCATGAAAATGGAAGTCCGCCAAATTCAGTTGGTTCAAATCGACAGGGGGACATTCTGCGATGTCATTCATCGTCGTGCCGATCAAGATGTTGTGATAAAGCCAGGCAAGACGATTTTTTATTTCCAAACTGGCCTGCAAGGCTGCGGAGCCATTGATGTCTGAACCACTAGAGGCCGCTGTTGGTGACGTATTGTGATTCTTTTCAGTGGAGGTGGCCATGACCTTAACATCAGGAGATGGGACGCCAAAGGTATGGGCGACGATCTGCTGAATCTTCGTATTCACGCCTTGTCCCATTTCCGTCGCACCCGTGGAGACTTGAACGGTCCCATCTTTGTGAACGTTCACCAGTGCGTTGCCTTGATTTAGGAAGCGCGCGGTGAAGGCGATACCGAACTTCGTAGCGGTGACGGAAAGGCCACGGATCTTGCCTGTGCCTTGAGAGTTGAAAATATCAATTTCTTGACGACGGCGAAGATACTCAGAATCATTTTTTAATTGCGCAAACAGATCGGGCAAAGTGTTGTGGGTGAGCGTTTGTCCGTAGTGCGTGACGTTGTTTTGATTTTTGCCATAACAATTCAAGAGGCGAATATCCAAGGCGTCTTTTTTCAAGTAGGCGGCAATGTCTTCGATGATGCTTTCAATGGTCATCGTTCCTTGAGGGCCTCCAAAACCTCGGAAGGCCGTATTGGAATGGAAATTGGTGCGGCAGACGTAACCTTCGATATGGGCATGAGGTAGAAAATAGGCGCCGTCAATATGGAACATCGCCCGGTCTAAGATGGAACTGGAAAGATCCGCATAGGCACCACCATCGGCATAAAGCTGAGCTTTTAATCCTAGAATACGACCGTCATCATCAAAGCCGACCTCATAGAAGTTTTTAAATGGATGCCGCTTTCCAGTCATCATCATGTCGTCGTCTTTAGAAAGACAGAGTCGAGCCGGGCGTTGCATCTTTTGCGCAACTAAGGCGGCCATGGCCGCAAAAGGAGCCGCCTGACTTTCTTTTCCGCCAAAGCCTCCGCCCATGCGTTTCACGATGCAAACGACTTCATGAAGGCTCAGCCCAAGGGCTTCGGCGACAACATGTTGAGTTTCGCTGGGATGCTGGGAGCTAGAGTGAATTTCAATTTGTCCATCCTCCATGGGATAGGCAATGCAGGCCTGAGATTCCAAATAGAAGTGCTCTTGGCCGCCACATTCAAAAGAGCCAGAAAGTTTATGAGGCGCCTTCTGCAGGGCGGAGTGTGCATCGCCGCAGGCAAAGGGGTTGGCTTTGTAGATAAAGTTCTTTTTCGCGATCGCCTCGTCGATACTTAAAATGGCGGGATGTTTTTCGATATCAAACTTGACCAAGGATTTCGCTCGCAACAAGGCGTCCATGGATGTGCCCACCAAAATAAGGGCGGGCTCATCGTAGTAGCCGATTTTATTCTCAACCAAAACGGGTTGTTCAGGGATGATCGTTCCCCAGTGGTTGTGATGGAAATCTTTGGCGGTGAAGGCTGCTAAAATGCCGGGGGCCTTGAGGGCCTCTTTGGTTTCGATGGATTTTAAAAGGCCTGCCGCTGCGGGCACCCCTACGGGAAGAACAAAAACCTCTTTTTGAGTTAGTGCGCGGTCGTCAATAAAAACACTGCCGCCGGTAACATGACCGCGTGAGGAATCATGAGGGATGTTTTGACCTATGGACATGAGGCACTCTCTTGGCAAAGTTCGATATAACACTTATGGAAAAGATTTTCGGCGACCGTCAGTCGATACTCCTCAGATGCCCTGAGGTCTGAGATAGGTTTGATGAAAGAGCGAACCTTTTTGCCGACACTTTTAAATGTGTCTTCCGAAAAAGGAGCCCCGGCAAAGTCCTTTTCAAGGTCTGGAAGGCGGATCACCGTCGGGCCAATGCCGCCCAGAGCGACGCGTGCCTCGAGAATTTTTTGATTTTCAATTTTAAGAGTCGCAGCGAAGGTCACTGCGGAAATATCCAAATCTTTTCTTAGGGAAACTTTAAAGAACTTTGTAGTCCAGCTTTTTCCAAGTGTTGGGATGAAAATTCCAGTACAGATTTCGTCAGGCTGAAGATCGAAAGATTTATAGGCTTTATAAAAAGAGGTGAGAGGGACCGTTCGAGCACCTTTTGCGGATCTCAAATGGACTTCCGCATTGAGAGTCAGAAGAGCGGGAATGCTGTCCCCGATCGGGGAGCCATTTAAGACATTTCCTGCCAGTGTCCCTTGGTTCTTGATTTGTGGGGAGGCAAAAATGCGCATCAGCCGGCTAAGCTCGGGCTGCTCTTTTTCAACAAAATTTTCAAAATCAGTCAGGGATGTGCGAGAGCCGATCCATAAACCCTGAGGAGTGCTTTCAAGCTTGGCAAGATCTGCAATACGGTTGAGAACCAAGACATGATCTAAGAAGAACTTTCCTTTGTTATGAAGAACCCCGAGGTCGGTGGCGCCAGAGACAATGCGAAGTTGTGGATATTGCTCTTTAAGTGAAATCGCTTCCTGCAATTCAACGGGAGAAAAAACTTTCTTTTGCGAACCCTCGATATGAATGGTGTCGGCGGAAATTTTCTGAAAAGTCTCTTGCTGACTTTTTTTAAGATATCTGGTTGCCAGAGGTGTCCACTTTTTTAAATCGATATTCATGGCAGAGTTAAGAATCGGCTCATAACCCGTACAACGACATAAGTTTCCAGTCAGATGGTTGCGGGCCTTTTTTTCGGTGATGGAGGTGTTGTTTTGGGAACAACTGTCGGCAAGACCCGAGAGAGAGCACACCATGCCCGGTGTGCAATACCCACATTGTCCGCCGTGAAATTCACGCATCTTATTTTGCACTTCGCTGAGTTCGTCTTCCATGGCGAGGCCTTCCACGGTGACGATCGAACACAGATCAAAAAGATAAACAGGGGCGATACAGGAGTTGAGCGTTTGAAAAGAAGTCCATTGATTTTCATTCCAACGAGCGACCAGGACTGTGCAAGCTCCGCAGTCGCCTTCGGCACAAACGACCTTGGTGCCGGGAAGATGGGCTTGATAGCGAAGAAATTGTGCAAGAGGTAAAAATGCTTCGTCGCCATGGACTTTGTGTTCCACGCCATTGATAGTAAGATGGATTTGTTTACGTTTTGATGATGGGGCCATTTTAAATTGCTCTCATAAAATCACTTTCAATACAAGGCATATTCAAGTAGCTTGTGAGCATGATATTTAAATTTCTTCTTCCCATTGTTGCAGGCATCTCTATTGTTCTTCAGGGCACATTGAATCGAACTTCGGCGTCGCAGATAGGACTTGTTTCTGCGGTTTTTCTAAATGCCTTGGTCTTTCTGGTTTTTTCAGGGGTCTTTTGGTTGGCGATGAGATTTGAGCTGATCGGAGGCCTGACAACGATGTCAGCGAAACCTTTCATCGACTTGAAGTGGTGGCAGATCTTACCTGGTGTCTTGGGTTTTTTTATTGTACTTTTGACTCCATTGGCGATTGAGTTTTTAGGAGCAAACCTTACATTTGCGGCCATTATTTGTACTCAGTTGGCGGTCAGTATGATCTGGGATTCTTATATGGAAAAAGCTCCGCCCTCCCCTTTGAGTCTTGTGGGTGTGGGTGTGATGGTGGTCGGTTTAGTTCTGATTGTCGTATCGAAAAAGTAGAGGGCCCCACAGACTTAGCTCTTAGGGGCGTTCGTTCTTATTGTTTTTTCACGTAGGCGTTGATGCGAATCCCACGGGCCAGCGATGTGGTGACAGTGACGTTGGTTCCGCGAACAAGATCCTCCGTGGTGGTCTCTTTAAAGTCGATATTAAAATCAAGTTCTTTGGAGCGATTGCTAGGGCAGGTAGCCACTCCTGAGAAGATCTTGCCGCTGCCAAAGGTGACAAAGTCCCAATACAGAGTGGGATTGAGCGTGAAGGTGCCGTTGCAGGATTCATCACTGTGACCATCAGGGTAGGTTCTTTGAATTTCAAACTCACGAGTGTTGAGGACACGGAACTTGAGATAAACCTTCTGAAATCCGGCGCGGGCTTCGACATTGTAGCGGCCGACGATATTGCCTGGGGTGAGTTCGGCGGCCAGCGATGTTGAACAGGTAAATAGAATCATTACAGATGATAAAAGATACTTCATTTTCTTCCCTCCATTGGTAGATACGTTTTTATACCCAGAGGGGAAAGACCCGGACAAAACAAAGTCCCAGAAACTGGAAACTTACAAAATGGGGGCTGGCGGGTGCCCACCTTTTTGACACCTCCTGGCATTATTTCCCTGTGGCGGTCAAAAATAGACACAGTCTCTCATTCTGGGGTAAGACGTTGGCGGTCATTTAACTTGGGGAGAAAAAATGAATAATAAGCTTTTATTGATTGCCGCGACAGGACTGATGTTGTCTCCAGTGTCTTTGTGGGCACAGTCATCCAGCACTTCGACGACCAATTCCAGCACCTTGAAAATGGAAGAAGTAAAAAAGAGCGAAGAGAAAGAAAGCGACATTGATAAAGAGATCACGGATGCGCGTATGAGAGCTCAGTTGGGTTCTAAATCCCGCTGGTCCTTCAAATCAAGCTTGGCGTATTCTGGTGGTTCTGTTGAAGAGCCTTTCAGTGGTGTCCGTCCCAATTATCGTGCCTCAGCCTCTGTTGAATCTATGACCTCTTTGTCAGGTGATGTTGGTATCAACTACCGCATGGGTGAGCGTGATAACTTCAGCTTCGGAACGGGTATTACTGTTATTGATCCTTTGCATGGTGACATCACAAAGCCAGCTCAAGACACTCGTACCGGTAGATCTGGAAGCCTTTCTCGTTATGAAGTTTCCACTCCGTATTTGGGATGGAGCCGCGGTTATCGCGCGTGGGATTCACAAATGATTTCAAGCTTCACCTACAGCCACGCGACAGACTCAGACTCTGTAAACATCACGAAGACTTTCGGGGCGGCGAGTTTTAGCCAGACGATCCTAGCGAATCTTGGAAACTCTGGTTGGACTGGTGGAACCAGCTTAACGATTGGTAAAAGCTTCTATACTGGGGACGTAACGGATGCGGCGATTGTGAAACGCATGACGGCGGGTCTTTATAAGCGTACCGATATGACGGCGGGGCTTTTCCCTTTCCTTCAGTACTCATTCAATGATCGTTACTCTTTCAGAACGGTTTTTGGATACTTCCAATTTTCTCGTTACGAAGGGTATGACGACAACGTTCAAATTGAGCCTTATCAATCTGTAGGAACGGGTATTTCCATCACGCGTGATATCTATCTTTATCCGAACATTCAGTTTACGCCGAAAGATATCAGAGCAGACCGCACGAACGTGGCTCTCTCTGCCAATATCAATTTGTTCTAATAAAGACAAAGAATCTGAAAAACAAAAAAACCCAAGGAATTGCTCCTTGGGTTTTTTATTTTTTGATATTGTGAAAGCTACTTACCGATCTTCGAGAGAACGTGGGCTTTGGCCACCTGGAACTTCTTCAGAATTTCCAGTCGTTTGTTCTTCATATCAAAGAGCTTTTCAGAAGCCCCCAAAACATCCGGAGAGTTTTTAACTCCGCGAGCGTACTCGGACTGGGTCAGCTTGTAATAGCGCTCAGATCGCAGGATGTTCTCTTCAGCTTCATGGGCCTGATCGTGCATCACTCGCAGCTCCGCAATTTCCCCCTTGAGATTGGCTTCGATCTCTTGCTTGGCAAAAATCGACAGGGCTTGAGAGGCCTGTGATTCTTTGAGTTTGGCGGCGGCTTCTCGACGTGATTCAAAGCCGTTGGGAAGACTGATCGAGAGGCGCAAACCCACGACCGATTCGGTGCGATCGTTGGCATCTATCTTGTCTTCTTCGCGTTCGTTGAACTGATTGTAGGAAGCGTAAGCATCCAGCTTGGGCCACCATTCTCGGTGTTGGCTTTTCGCGGCTAAGGTGTCTTGTTCGGCCTGAATCTGGGTTTCCTTGTATTGAAACTCATGATCCTTGTCCGTGTATTTCAGAGACACTTCATAATCGTGGTCATGGGAGAGCTTTTCGGGAAAAGAGAGAACTGTGCCTTCGGAAAGTCCCAAGAGGAGCGTCAGGGTTCTTGTGTTGTTCTGAATTTGCACCTCAAGCTCGGCCAGCTCCCTCTTGAGATCGACATCTTTCATTTCAAACTCAAAACGATCCGAATCCGTGGCCACTCCGCTTTTGATCCGTCGAAGAGCGGCGTTGAGATTTTGTTGGTTGACAGCCAGAGTGTCCTTCAGAAGAAGCATTTTTTCTTGAAGGTAACGAAGCTCCCAATAGGTGGTCCGAGCTTTTTCAAGTTCCTCAGCGAGGATCTTCTTTGACTGCGTCGAACGTTTGGTTGTTTCCAAACGACGAATGTCACTTTCGATCTGATCCTTTCCGCCGTTATAAAGATTGGCCTTAATTTCGGCACCGTAGGTGGGTTGAGATTTCTGCTCTTCGTTGCCGACTTTGAAGCTTTCTTGGGCGCCATGCAATTCAAGGGAGGGTAGGAAAGATCTGCCCAGGGAGCCTTCTCTTTCTTGAGCCGCTTCTTGACTCAATTTAGCGGAAGAGACTCTGATATTTTTGGCATCCAGTAAGCTGCGCAAAGCTTCCGAGGTGATGGACACAGGTTCAGCGAGGACCTGTGTCGGTGCTAAGACCTGTGCAAGAAGGGATATTTTTAGAAATAGTCTTTTCATGACAACCTTACTTTCGAGGTTCAATAGTGAACTTCAGTGTGTCGGGATGACCTGCTTCCGGAGCCAAGACGTCGAGTATCAAGGTATAGCGATGAGCCCCTTTGGCGTCATAGCTGCCCTCAAGGAAGTTGCTGCTTGCTTTAAAGGTCATTGTGTCCGTTTTTTTATTGCGAGGCAGTTCGATTTTAGCATCAATCTTATAGTTTTGAATGTCTTTGGGTTTCATTTCCAAATCATAGAAGTAAACCTTCAGGTCCTTGCCCTTGGAGACAACTTCAACGTTGAAACTTTCAGTGCCCTTAAGGACGCCCCCTTTGGGGGCTTGAATCGTTTTAGGCGCATCATGATCATGGCCTTCGTGAGCCCATGTTGTTGAAAATGTCATTGTCAAAGCGATGATTGTTGCAAAAGTTAGATTTTTCATAGGTCAAACCCTCTCATTTTGTTTGGTGTCGTCAATATAGTTTTCCGCTGACTGTTTTCCGATACGATAGAACAAGGCTGGTGTGACGATGATGTCGAGAAGTGTGGAGCTGATAAGTCCACCGACAATCACCACCGCCACGGGGTGAAGGATTTCACTGCCAGGTTGGCCCTTAGCAAAAACCAGGGGTAGCAGCGCCAAGGCCGCCACAAACGCTGTCATCATCACCGGGATCAAACGCTCTTGGGAGCCTCGGATGATCATTTCTTTAGAGAACTTTTCTCCCTCATACTTCATCAAATGCAGATAGTGGGAAATCATCATGATGCTATTACGAGACGCCATACCACACAGTGTGATGAAGCCGACCAGGCTTGCCACGGTCAAAGAACGGTCCGTGAAGAAAAGTAAAATGATACCTCCGATAAAGGCCAGAGGGATTGTGACCATGATTTGGGCTGCGATGGTTTTGGAATGGAAGTGAGACCAGAGGACCAGAGCGATTCCTAAGATGGATATGATGCTGAAGATGAGAATCTTTTGAGTGGCACTCTTCTGACTTTCAAATTGGCCACCATAAACGACATAATATCCTTCTGGCAGGGAGACCTTTTCTGAAACTCTTTTTTGAATCTCTTCAATCAAACTTCCCAGATCGCGCCCACTGACGTTGGCACTGATGACGATGCGGCGTTGACCATTTTCACGGTTGATTTCATTGGGTCCTGTTGACTCATAGACGTCGGCCACTTGTTCCAAAAGGACTTTTCTTCCATCCGGCATAATCTTTAAAACTGTCTTTTGCATTTTCTCGATGCTGGCTCTTGAGGACTCATCAAACTGGAAGAAGACGTCATAGATTTTGGTGTCGTCAATGACTTCAGCGACAGTTTCCCCGTTGAAAGCGGCTTCAAGCAAGGTCGTAATTTCCCCGGGGTTGAGGCCGTAGCGGGCGGCATCGTCACGAAGAACGTGGATTTTGACCTGAGGGATAAGGCCCTGGCTTTCGATCTTAAGATCCACCAAGCCTGGCGTGCCTTTGATCGCGGCCTCTAAGTCCATGGCTTTTTCTCGAAGAGTTGTTAGATCCGGGCCAAAGATTTTAATCGCAATCGCGGCGCTGACACCCGAAAGCATGTGATCAATCAAATGCGCGATAGGTTGTCCCGCGTTCACCCCAGCTTCGGGTAGGGATTCTTTAAGTTTATCGCGAATTTCATTGAGGACGAGTTCGCGTGGTCGACTGTTGGGGTGAAAGTCGACATCGATTTCACTGACGTTGACACCCATGGCATGTTCATCAAGTTCTGCGCGGCCCGTTCGGCGAGAGACGGATTTGACGTCTGAAACGGAAAGGATGATTTCTTCGGCTTTCTTTCCCAGGTGGCCAGATTCAGTCAGGCTGATTCCAGGAGGTGCGATCACTGAAATGACTGCCGTTCCTTCGTTGAACTTGGGCAGAAAGTCTCGGCCCATCAGGGGAACTAGCGCGACAGAGATAACAAACAAAACAATCGAGCCACCCAAAACGATGTTGGCGCGAGGAAGCGACCACTCCAGGACTTTGCGATCGAGGTTTTTAAGCCAGACCACAAAGCGAGTGTCATGATGCTCTTGCAGTTTTCCCTTTAGGAAGTAAGAGCAAAGAACGGGAGTGAGTGTGAGGGACACGACCAGCGAGGCAATCAAAGAAGTGATATAGGCGACGCCGAGAGGAGCAAAGAGTCGCCCCTCCAGTCCTGTGAGATTAAACAGAGGCAGGAACACCAAAGCAATGATCACCGTGGCCAAAACGATGGAGTTCCGAATCTCGCTGGAGGCTTCATAAATCACACGAAGAAATGGGCGTGGGGTTGCCAACTGCGCGTTTTCTCTTAGGCGTCGGAAAACGTTTTCAACGTCGACGATGGAGTCATCGACGAGTTCTCCGATGGCGATGGCCAATCCTCCGAGTGTCATCGTGTTGACGCTCAGACCGAAAAATTTAAAGACGATGGCGGTGACCAAAAAGGAAACTGGGATGGCTGTCAATGTAATGACGGACATACGTAGGTTCGCCAGGAAAATGAACAAGATGATGAAAACCAAGACGGTTCCAAATTTAAGTTTTCCCTTGATGCCGGAAATAGAGGACTCAATGAAATCCGCCTGTTTAAAGACATTGGGGTTGACGATGACTCCTTGGGGCAGTGAGGGTTTGACCTCTTCAATGGCCTTTTCAATGGCGCGAGTCATGCGAATAGTGTCGGCTCCGGGTTGTTTTTGGATGGTCATGACAACCGAAGGTTTTCCGTTAAAGCTTCCGTCTCCGCGTTTGAGGCGAGGTGCTTCTTTGACCTCGGCGATATCTTTGACAAAGACGGGGCGACCGAAGTGAAGTCCGATTAAAGTATCTTTGATATCATCAATGGATTCGATGATGCCGATATTGCGAACCAGAAACTCTTGGCTGTCCTTTTCAAGAAAACCGCCGGTGGTGTTTTGACTGATTTTGGCAAGTTCCTTGTCGATTTGATCAATGGACAGTTGGAAGCGATTGAGTTTTTCAGCAGAGACCTGAATTTGATATTGCTTAAGGCCTCCTCCGATGGAAATGACTTGCGCAACTCCGGGGATCGTCATCAGGCGAGGACGAAGCACCCATTCGGCCAGAGTTCGAAGTTCCATGGGGCCGACGTCTTTACTTTCTGAAGTTACGGCAATCTGTTGAATCTGCCCCATTAAGGAACCAATCGGTCCCATGACGGGCTCGACATTGCGAGGAAGTCGTTCCTTGGCGAGATTGAGTTTTTCTTGGACCAGTTGGCGGTTGCGGTAGATATCCGTGCCCCACTCAAACTCGACATAGATAGCGGAAAGGCCGATTCCGGATTGAGAACGAATTCTCTCGACTCCCGGAAGGCCGTTGAGGAAGGACTCAATCGGAAAGGTGACACGGGTCTCAACCTCTTCCGGCGCCATGCCGTGAGATTCGGTCATGATCGTGACAGTGGGTTTGGTGACATCTGGAAAAACATCGACCGGGAGATCTCGGATCGCCATCGCTCCGTAGACGATAATAAAGGCTGTGATGACGACAACGAGCAGCCGATGGTTCAGGGCATAGCGAATAATGGCATTTAGCATATAAGCCTCAAATGAATATAAATAAAATGTATGAGAAAATAGTGCAGTTCAAGCCTGCGTTTTGAAGGAGCTTAATTAAGCTCGGGGAGGCTGGAAAGGGCCCTCAAGATCGGGGCCTGGTTTGATTCTGAATAAAGCTTCAGAGTAGGAAGCGGAAACTCTTAAGGACAAAGATAAAGACTGATTGGGGTTGTCCGGAGAGTAGGTCAGTTGACAGCAACTAGTGCGATGAGCGGGGCAGCGGCAGTCGTGTTTTTCCGGAGACGATGAGTCTTTTTGTGCGGGATTGACGGAGTCACGGTGAGCATCTGCGTGTTGGCTGATATGTTGATGTTCGTGGTGTTCGGAGACTGAAGGAGGACAGTGCTCTGCGACGCGCGCAAGACTAGGAAGGCAGAAAACTGCCACCATGAAAAACGCAAAAAGAGATGTGATATAACCCTTCTTCACATCTCTATCTAATTCCAAGGCCTTCGAGATGTCAATGGAACCCAGGCCTACCGCAGGGAGATTCAATAGATTGATACCTAAAGAGAAATAGATCTCACTTTGAGACCAGAGGTGCAATGCGTAACAGGCTCATCTTTTGAGCTTAAATATGAGATCTGCCTGCTTAAAGAGGCACATTCCCGTCAGCATGCTGGCGACAAAAACCAGAGGGCTGAATTCGAAACTGGCCAAAGAGGTGATGGCGGGGCCAGGGCAAACTCCTGATAATCCCCAGCCGATTCCAAAGATAATAGAGCCTATTATAAGAGCGGGAGTGATTTCTTTTTTAGTAGGGACATACCAATCAGAAGATAGGAGGGGGGCTTTGCGTAGGCGAATGAGTTTATAGGTAATGCAGTGGAGGCCAATAGCTCCCACCATGACAAAGACAAGAGAGGGATCCCAGGAGCCAAAGATATCCAGAAAGCCGATTACTTTTTGGGGCTGAGTCATACCGGAAATCTCAAGGCCTAAAGCAAAGATAAATCCTGCGACCAGCGCGGCGAAAGACTTTTTCAATTTAAGACTCCTAGCTTTTTGAAAATGAACACAGCAAAAACTCCGGTCAGGATAAAGACCAGAGTTGCAATCATTGAGCGGGGTGATAGTCGGCTTATTCCGCAGACGCCGTGACCACTTGTGCAGCCGCTTCCCAGGAGAGTGCCGAATCCGACAAGAAGGCCGCCGACGATCAGGGGCCAGATTTCCGTGCTCCAGCCGTTGTGGGGGTTTGGGGGATTTAAAATTCTGAAGGCGAGGCCGCCACCCAACAATCCTGCGACAAAAGAAAGTCTCCAGGAAGTGTCTCCTTTTTTGTGGGAGAGCATTCCGCTGATGATTCCGCTAATGCCGGTCACTCGGCCATTTAACAGGAGCATTAATGATACGGAGATTCCGATAAGGCTTCCACCCCAAAGGGCGTTGATCCAGTCTTGTTGCATTAAGGCATCTCCTTCGTTAGTCTCTGAAGAATAAAAAATAAATTCTTCAGAATAGCAAGGTGAATTATGAGGCAGATTGTTAGGGAGTTCTTTGATAAGGCGACGTGGACCCTAACGTACGTTGTCTATGATGAAGAAACGAGGGATGCGATTGTGATTGATCCAGTGTGGGACTATGATCCCACTTCCTCTCGGATGAACACGGCTTCCGTTGACGATCTTGTGAGTTTTGTCCGGGATCATCAGCTTAAAGTTCATTATATCCTGGAGACCCATGCGCATGCAGATCATTTTTCTGGGGCGCAGGTGCTCAAAGAGCGCCTTCCGGGAGCGAAGGTGGGGATCGGTTCGCGTATCGTAGATGTTCAAAAGATTTTTCAAAATGTTTTTAACCTTGAATCGGATTTTGAAACAGATGGAAGTCAGTTTGATGTGCTCCTGGAAGACGGGGCGTCTTTGTGTGCGGGCTCTCTTGCGCTTCAGATCCTCCATACGCCGGGTCACACTCCCGCGTGCTCAAGTTACGTCATTGGCGAAAGTGTCTTCACTGGGGATGCTCTGTTTATGCCGGATTCAGGAACAGGACGTTGCGACTTTCCTTTGGGCAGCGCCGAGGAACTTTACAAGTCTGTTCACACAACACTTTATGCGTTGCCTGATCACTACAAGGTTTATGTGGGACATGATTATATGCCCGGAGGAAGGGCTTTGAGTTTTGTATCCACGATAGGTGAAGAGAAAAGGAAAAATATTCAGTTAACAATGGAGACAAGTAAGGAACAATTTGTCGTCTTTCGGGAGGCTCGCGACAAGACCTTGGCCGCTCCGCGATTGTTGTTGCCCAGCGTTCAGGTGAATATTGCGGCAGGTTGTTTGCCGAAGCCCGAAACTAATGGTACTCGATATTTAAAAATTCCAGTGAGGTAAAAATATGAAATTCATTTCAGGAATTCTTGCATTATTTATGTCGCCTGCAGCAAGTCAGGTGGTTTATGCGGACACCACGAACTTTGTTATTCTTGATGTCAGAACAGCTCAGGAGTATTCGCAGAGTCACGTGGAGGGCGCGATTAATATTGATTTTCTAAAATCAGACTTCAAAGAAAAGGTCTCAAAGCTAGACCGCAATAAAATTTATAAGATTTATTGCCGAAGTGGAAACAGATCCGGGCAGGCTTTGCGAGTAATGCAAGGGATGGGTTTTAAAGATTTGGAAAATTTAGGAGGCCTTCAGCAAGCGGCGAAGGCTCTTAATAAGAAAACTGAAGAAGGGGCCTCCCACTAGGGGAGGCTTTTTTTAGTTGCTAAAGTTTGCTTGGCCTACTCCAATTTCTTTGCCATTGAGCACGACGCGATAGTGAATAGGCAGGGCTTTTGAAAGCATCGCACTCACGCCGCAGAACTTGGTTTGTGATAAGTTCACAGACTCTAGAAGGATCGCTTTGTCGACCTCTCCTGTGACTTGAAACAGAAGGTGAGCCTCGGCAAAGACCACAGGATGACCCCCTGAAGATGAAGTGATATCCACCTCGACTTGCAGGGATTTGTAGTCCTGTTTGTATTTTTTAAGAAGAGCAATAACATCCATAGCGGTGCATCCGCCCAATCCCGTAGCGACCAGTTCTTTAGGGGTCATGGCCTTATTTTCACCCAACGGAGCCTTCGCATCCATCGTGACGGCGTTGCCATCGCAGTCCGCTGTGAATCTCATTTTTTCAGTCCAATTCAGGATGGTTTTCATCGTGTTCCTTTCTGTTGGAGGGGGGCAATGTTAAAGATTTCATGAATCGCTTTTTGTAGGCTTTCCTTGGGGGCAAAGCCTGAGGCCATGGCGGGGCCTCCGGTCATGGGAATAAAAAGCAGAGACGGGACCCCGCGAATTCCAAACATGGAAGCTAATTCCGGAGTGAGTTCGGTGTTGACCTTATAGATGTCTACAACGCCGGCGTATTCTTTAGCGAGCTCTTCGAGGACGGGGGAGATGGCTCGGCAGGGGCCACACCAATCGGCGTAAAAATCCACAATGGCAGGACGGCCCCCATTAAAGGTCCACTCTTTGTGCTGCTCAAAGTTAAAGATTTTCTCTTTAAAGGTCTCTTTGTTGAGAATTTCCATAAAAAATCTCCTTGCTTTACGTATTATCATATTATAAAGTAATAATATGTCAAACACAAAAGAAGCTACAAAGATACAAGTTACCAAGATCTCCGTCTCAAAAATGGAAAAGTCCTGCCAGGAAGTCAGTGACTTGTTAAGGGCTCTTTCTCATCCGCAACGCTTGATGATTATGGGGCATTTGACTCAAGGGCCCAAGACGGTCTCTGAACTTGTCGAGTTGTGTGAGGTTTCCCAGTCTCAGTTGTCTCAGTTTTTAGGAAGAATGAAGGCTGAGGGGTTGGTTAAAAGCGAGCGCCAAGGAAAGTATCAGTATTATGCGGTGGCCGATGAGCGTTTGATTCAACTGATTGCTGTTATTCAAAATATTTTTTGTCGATAAACATTAAGAAGGAGTTAGAAAATGAAAAAAAATATCCATTCAATCGAGCGCGTTGTACGAATTATTGCAGGAGTGGTGTTGGTAAGCATGGCTTTTGTAGGGCCGGCGAACCTTTGGTTCTTGTTGGGTCTAGTTCCTTTGGCAACAGGTTTGTTGGGATGGTGTCCTCCTTACGCCATGTGCGGAATCAGCACTTGCCGTTTAGAAAATAAGAAATAAGCGACTCAGACCTCATCTCGACAAGGGGTGGGGTGGTTTTAAATTTAACAACATTATAAGGGCGGATTTTTATGAGCAAAATAGCTCAATGGACCTCTTTTGTCTTTTTGCAGCTAATGATCTTTGGCTTGAGCGCACAGGCAGAGCAGGTGTCCTTTGGTAAAGTTTGGAATTCAATTTCGCAGACCTCTCCAGGTCTCAAGGCGGCAGAGTTGCAATCTCAAGCTGCCGTAGAAGCCAAAGACCGAGCGGGGCGCCACTGGTTGCCGCGACTCTATTTAGATGCAAGATCCTACCAGACGAATGCTCCCGGGCAGTCCTTTTTCGGACTTCTAGAGCAAAGATCTTTGCGACAAACTGACTTTAATCCGGATGCGATTAACAATCCTGACTCTGAAGTTTTCACCAGGGGATCTCTTGGCGTGGATTTGCCTCTTTATGAAGGGGGAATGAAGTCCGCGCAGGTCAGTTTGCAAAATCATCTGTCACAATCTCAAGACCATGAGGCGGCTGGCGTCAGGGTGGAACAGTATTCTGAAGTTGCGAAGGCTTATGGCTCCTTGGGGCTTTTAGAGCAGCAAAAGCAAAAGCTTTTAAATCTGAAACAGATTATCGATCGATTGCTTAAAAGCTATCAAATCGGAGTTAAATCAAACCCTGTGGGTTACTCGGGATTGTTAGGCTTAAAGTCCTTGTCAAATCGAGTTCAGGGACTTCTTGTGCAGTACGAGGCGCAAAGTCGAGCGTACTACGTGGCTCTTAAAGAAATGGGTTATACAGAGAATCAATGGTCACCTCAGGCGGAAGAAACGATTGTCTTCGTTGAAAAGTATCTGGCAAGTCACAGCGAGGAAGCTTCTTTTCAAGTTGAATCGCTGAAGGAAAAGTCCATGGTGGCGCAAGAGGCGTCCAAGATGGAGAAAGCTCGATTCTTACCTCGAGTGGGGGCGTTTGCTGAGAGTTATATCTTTAATGGAAGTCGTGACACAGCCAACGGCTACACGGCGGGACTGTATTTGCAGTGGAGTCTCTTCAACCCTTCCGATTACGGAACTCATAAAGAGGCTCAAATCAAATCATTGGCCGCGCAAAAATACACCGAAGCGATGGAACAAAAAGAACGAGCTGAGAAGCTATCTTTGGATCAAGCTATTCAAGCCCTTAAGGCGAATATTCGTCTTCTTGAGGACAGTCAAAAAATTCTAATTGAGCAGTCGCAAGTGGCCGAGTCTCTTTTTAAGAATGGTTCGATCAATGCCCTTCAGTTTGTCGAAGTTTTAAATCGCCGTGTGGATTTGGTGACTTCACAAGCGGATGCGGGAATGAATCTGCTTCAGGCGGCGTCGCAAAAGGTTTTAAAGGCACGTTTTGAACTTCCCCAAGAATTGTCACAAGGAAAGTAGTTATGAAAAAAGATAAACTTGGTTTTGCAGGAAAACTTGGACAGACCTTTGTTCACTCAAAGCTGACTCCGGTCATTGCGATCGCGAGTATTTTGCTGGGGTTGATGGCCGTCTATTTGACTCCTAAAGAGGAAGAACCACAAATTTCAGTTCCGATGATTGATATTATGACGCCGGTGCCGGGTTATACGGCGAAGGAAGTCGAACGGAAGGTGACCGAACCCATTGAACGGGCGGTGTGGGGTTTGGACGGCGTTGAGTACGTTTACTCTAGCAGTCAGGCCCATGGCAGCTTGGTGACGGTGCGCTTTAAAGTGGGCGAACCCATGGAGCCAAGTTTGGTGAAAATTCATCACAAGCTGATGACTATTAAATCGTCTCTTCCCGAGAACGCTTTAAACTCGCAAGTGAGGTCATTTTCTATTGATGATGTGCCGTTCATGGTTTTGACATTCACTTCCAACAAGTTGAGTGAGTATCAACTCAGAACAGCCGTGGCTCCTTTAGCAAGAGAACTCTCCAGTACGCCGGACTTGGCTCGGGTTGAACTTTTGGGAGGACAGAAGCGGGCTGTGCGAGTTGTTGCCGACCCACGCAAACTTCAGTCCCATGGGGTTTCTTTATTTGCCCTTATGCAGTCGCTTAAGGCCAATGATGCCTTGGCTCCTGCAGGTAAAAACTGGAGCGATAAGGAAGTCTTCGATGTCGAAGTGGGAGGACGCCTTCGTTCGGCCGCAGAGATTTCGAACCTAGCTATCGGTCAAAGAGCCGGTCGGGTTGTTTTAGTTAAAGACGTGGCGCAAGTGACTGACGGCCCTGAAGAGTTGGTGCGAAGTTCTGTTCTATTGGAAAAAAACAAAGAACCTGAAAAGGCCGTGTCCATCGTTTTTGCAAAACGCAAAGGCACGAACGTGGTGACATTATCGAAAGAGCTTCTGCAAAGAGCCGAGACCTTTTTGAAGGAGCGTCCTGAAGAAGTCGGCACTGATATTAAAATGACCGTGGTTCGGGATTACGGATCTACAGCCGAGGACAAGTCCAACGAATTGATTGAGCACTTGTTGTTAGCGACTCTTTCTGTATCGGCGTTGATTGCTCTATTTATGGGAATCAGGGCTTCTCTGGTTGTGGCGATTGCGATCCCCGTGACCTTGGCTTTGACTTTGGCCATCTATTACCTGATGGGCTATACGCTGAATCGGGTGACTTTGTTTGCATTGATCTTCTCTATCGGTATTCTGGTGGACGATGCGATCGTGGTTGTGGAAAATATTGAAAGACATCTTAAGGAAAATCACAAAGATGGTTTGGTGAAAGCCACGATCAAGGCCGTTTCTGAAGTGGGTAATCCGACGATCCTTGCGACCTTTACGGTGATTGCGGCAATTTTGCCGATGGCCTTCGTGCGCGGGCTGATGGGCCCTTACATGAAGCCGATTCCTGTAGGTGCAAGCTTTGCCATGATATTATCTCTTTTTGTGGCATTCATTGTGACTCCTTGGGCGGCGGTGAAACTGCTCAAGAATCATCATCACGAGAGCGACAAGCCCGAGGCCCCGAAGGTCAGTAAGCTGGATCTTCTTTATCAAAAAGTGATGGAGGCGTTGCTAAACACTAAAAAGACGGCGTTGGCTTTTGGCGCCTTTACGGTGGTTCTTTTGATCGCCGCCTCTAGCTTGGTTTACTTTAAGTCGGTTAAAGTGAAGATGCTTCCGTTTGATAACAAACAAGAGTTTCAAGTTTTGATCGATTACCCTGTGACGACACCTCTTTTACAAGGGAAAGTATGGTCGACGGAACTGGCGCAAAGAATTCTTCAGCATAAAGAGGTTGAAGCGGTGCAAGTTTTTGCTGGAGAATCCGCTCCCTATTCTTTTTCGGGAATGGTGAAGCACACCTTCTTGCGCAATGCCGACTATCAAAACGATTTGCAGATCGTTTTGACAGAGAAAGGTCAGCGTAAGGTTTCCAGTCACGAGATCATTGAAAGCCTTCGTCCTGTAATTCAAGAGTTTGCAAAAGAAAAACAGGCGATCACGAAGGTTTTGGAGATTCCTCCGGGTCCTCCCGTTCTGGCCACGATGATGGCGGAAGTTTATGGGCCTGACGAAAAGTCTCGGGAACTGGTGACGAAAGAAATTGAACAGGTGTTTGCAAATGAGCCCAGCGTGGTGGACCTGGACACGACCCTTCGCGGGGGACGTCCTAGAAAAGTCTATGAATACGATCAGGCGCAAGGAGGGGTCTTTGGAACAAAATCCTCCGAGCTAATGGCTTTGGGGCGATTGGTGTTCTCAGAGACTCCCGTGACCAGCTTGCAGGATGTGAACTCTCCTGAAGACGTGAATGTGGATCTTTCTTTTGAACAAAAAGCCAGATCAGGAAGTCGTCCTTTTGAAGGTTTGATGGTTCCTTCTTTTGAATCAGGATCTGTTGAGGCGGAAAGAGTTTTAAAGGCTCCCAAAGAAATTCCCAATCAGGTTTTGCATAGAAAGAACTTAAAACCTGTTTCTTATGTTATGAGTGAATTGTCGGGAAGTGAAGAGGCTCCGGTCTATGGGATCTTGAAGTTGGCTCCGCAGATCAAATACCCCTTGCAAACGGCGGATGTTCCTTGGAACACCAATGCGCCTGTTGTGAAGTGGGACGGAGAGTGGTTCATCACTTACGAAGTGTTCCGAGATCTTGGCGGCGCTTTTGGTGTCGTGATGGTTCTGATTTATATCTTGGTGTTGGGTTGGTTTAGAAGTTTCGCCGTTCCTTTGGTGATTATGACGCCGATTCCTTTAAGTTTGATCGGTATTTTGCCTGGTCATGCCATGATGGGATCTTATTTTACGGCGACATCGATGATCGGATTTATCGCGGGCGCCGGAATTATTGTGCGAAATTCAATTATCCTGGTGGACTTTATCGAGCATCAACTGGGACAGGGCATGGGTCTTAAAGAGGCCGTGGTGAGTGCCGGGGTTCTGAGATTCAGACCGATGCTTTTGACTGCCGCCGCTGTAGTGGTGGGAAGTTCTGTGATGTTGGCCGATCCTATTTTCCAAGGACTGGCTGTGAGCTTGATCTTTGGGGAGGTGGCTGCGACGGTGTTAAGTCGTTTTGCGGTTCCGGTTCTTTATTATTGGCTTGTTGGAAAGACTCGTGCGCGAGTCATTCATAATGAAATGAAAACAGAAGGAAGTGACGTATGACCATTGAAAATCAAATTCGGGCTTTTGCAGGAACATTTATTTTAGTTAGCTTAATGTTGGCCCACTTTCATTCACAGTACTGGCTGTTTTTTACGGCCTTTGTAGGAGTGAATCTGCTTCAGTCCAGTTTCACTAAGTTTTGTCCGTTGGAAATTATTTTAAGAAAGATTCAGAAGAAATAAAAAGATAAAGAAGCGGCTGACCAGGGGGGATCCTTGAGTCAGCCGTGATTTTTATTCGCAAGAGTCAAGTTTGGAAAGGTCAACGATCTTCCAACGTTCAAAGATCAAGAAGCGAGCGCCAAAGAAGTCGCCCATCACCATTTTTCCAGTGCCGTTGGTAAAGACGGTGTCTAGATCTCCTTTTTCTCCCTTAAAACAGATTTTCTGTCCGGCCTTAAAACCATTGAGTTCCGCGACAGGCACTCCCACTTGGCTGATGTGAGCGCGGTAGTCATTGAAGGTGATGTAACTTCCGCCGTCATGGAAGGTGCGTACGCGGAAGGTGAGCATTCCATCGGCAAAGGTATTTGCCACGGTCCCATAATCGAAACCTTTGAGAGAGTTGTTGTAGAAGCTCACGATGTCACCAGATTTCAGAGACTGGAGTTTGGCTTTTTCCATTTCAATATTTTCAGGCGTGGTGAGTTTTGTAACCTCGGAAGGTTTGCGAGGCAAAACATCGGGGTCTTGAGCGTCTTTTTTCAAGAAAAGGTAGTTGTGTTCCTGATTGATTTTATAAACCACATAGGGACTTCGGGTGGCAAGATCATAGACCACTTCATTCACCTGGAAAGCATCCACCTCCTGGGCACTCCAGGCTTGGGGAGCTATTGTCAGGGCAGCTAAAAAAAGCAAGGACTTGAGCTTCATAAAGACCTCCACCTCAAATAAGTTGCAAAAAGAAGACTTGCTCAGAATAAATAGGGGCCTGATTTGAGGAGCTTGGACTGTCACTCTTTTTGACAGTGGCAAGAATCGTTATTTTTTCGATTGCGAGGGCACAGGTTGACGGGGGGGCCTCAAAATACGAGACTTACTTGATATGACTAGCGACGAGAAGTCTCCAAAAGTTTTAAATGCCACCGTGGTGAGACTGGGACTGGTATCCCTGTTTGCCGACATTTCCAGTGAAATGCTTTATCCGATCACTCCCATTTTTTTGACAACGGTCTTAGGGGCTTCGATGTTTTCTGTGGGGCTTATTGAGGGGGTTGCTGAGGGTGTGGCCAGTCTTTTGAAAACCTACTCTGGAAAGTGGTCGGATCAGTTGCAAAAGCGAAAAACTTTTATTTGGTTGGGTTATCTTTTGAGCGCGTTGGCAAAACCGCTTATCGGCGCAGCCGGCTCCTGGGGGCAGGTGTTGAGTGCTAGAGTGGTGGACCGATTTGGAAAAGGAATCCGCTCGAGTCCGCGGGATGCCTTGCTGGCCGAGGCTGTTCCTTTCAGCCTCAGAGGGGCGGCTTTTGGTTGGCATCGAGGTATGGATACGTTGGGGGCAGCCATAGGTCCTCTGTTGGCGTTGGTATTTTTAAACATGACGTCGCAGGATCTTCGTTCTCTTTATTATTGGGCCCTGATTCCTGGGGTGTTGGCGGTCATTGTGGCATTGACAATTCAAGAGGAGAAAAAACGGACCACGGAGCCACCCAAAAAGATTGTCGTCTCTTTGAAGCTATTTAAGCCGAAGTTCAAATCCTATATTTTTGCATGGACTCTATTTTCACTTGCGAATTCAAGTGATGTTTTCTTGCTTTTAAAAGCGCAAAAGTCTGGATTGAGTCTTACTAAAACGGTGGTTTTGTACGCCTTCTATAATTTACTGTACTCTTTAGCGAGTCCTTATTTGGGGCGCCTCTCTGACAAAATGGGTCGACGAGTTGTTTTAATCTCTGGGCTTTCGGTTTTTGCGATAGTTTATCTCTTTTTCGGATATGCGACTTCCGAATGGCACTTTTGGCTGCTCTTTGGCGTCTATGGTATCTACATGGCGGCGACGGATGGGGTGGGGAAGGCATATGCTGTGGATCTTATTGATCCCTCCCTTAAAGCGACGGGCCTTGGTGTTCTGGGGACTGCGACGGGGTTAGCAACAATCTTTGCAAGCTCTGTTGCGGGTTTTATTTGGGACCATTTCGGAGCTTCCTATACTTTTATTTATGGCGCCTGCGGAGCCGCCCTGGCCATTCTTATTTTGTCATTTATAAAAGAGGAATCTGTTCAGGCTTCCTAGACACGTTTTGATCGGTGTCATTTTACAGAACAGAGAATTCATTTTTTATATTTGATCCCGTCGGTGGCAAACTTAAAAGATGCAAGATCATGAAAGTCATCACCACCATCACGGGTCTCACTCTCATCATGCCAATATGGTGGCTGATTTTCGCAGACGATTTTGGGTGTCTTTAATATTGACTGTTCCAATTTTGTTTCTATCTCCCATGATTCAGCACTTTTTAAACTTGGGAACAAGGTTGCGATTCCAAGGAGATCAGTACGTGCTTTGGGCACTTTCTTCTGTGGTCTTCTTCTATGGAGGATCTCCCTTCCTTAAGGGATTGTTTGACGAAATAAGGAAGCACAAGCCGGGGATGATGACCTTGATCGCTTTGGCGATTAGCACGGCGTATTTCTATTCTACACTCGTTGTTCTTGGTTTTCCAGGCATGGAGTTTTTTTGGGAATTGGCGACCTTGATTGACATTATGTTATTGGGACATTGGATAGAAATGAACTCCGTGATGGGGGCTTCGCGGGCATTAGAAGAATTGGCAAGGTTGATGCCGGCCCTAGCGCATAAAATTATTTCTGATGGCAGTATTCAAGATGTCTCTATTGAGCAACTGACTTTACGGGACCAAATCTTGATTCGTCCTGGAGAAAAGATTCCCGCCGATAGTGTCGTGATCAGAGGAATGTCAGCAGTGGACGAGTCCATGCTTACCGGGGAATCAACACCCGTTGTAAAGGCATCAGGAGACAGATTAATTGGTGGAGCCTTAAATGGAGAAGGCTCTCTGGAGGCCGAAGTGAAGAAGATGGGAAAAGAGTCCTATCTCAGTCAGGTCATCGAGCTTGTGCGCGAGGCTCAAGAAAGCAAATCGAGGACGCAAGATCTGGCTAATCGGGCCGCAATGATTTTGACAATTGTCGCCGTTGTTGGTGGGGCGATAACATTAGTGTCCTGGCTTTTTTTGACAAAGCAAAGTTTGGAATTTGCTATTGAGAGAGCTGTGACCGTGATGGTGATTGCCTGTCCCCACGCTCTGGGACTTGCGGTGCCATTGGTGGTGGCTGTATCCACGGCAATCGCCGCAACCCATGGCCTTTTGATTCGTGATCGGGCTGCTTTTGAAAAATCTCGAGACATTGACGCTGTCATTTTTGATAAAACGGGAACATTGACTGAAGGAAAGTTTGGAGTCACGGACACCATCGTTTTTTCTCCGCTTTTTTCTGAGAAAGAAGTGCTGTGCTTGGCCGCAGCGGTGGAGACTCATTCAGAGCATCCTCTGGCCAAAGGAGTGGTCGCTGCCGCCCCAGAAAGAAGGGCTGTCAGCGATTTTAAGGCGATCCCCGGAAAAGGAGCGGAAGGACGAGTGGATGGGAAAAAAGTCACTGTCGTCAGTCCTGGATTTTTAAAGGAAAATAAAATTAGTATCCCGAGTAAAGAAGAGGAAATTGCAAGACTCTCCTCTCAAGGAAAGACGGTTGTATTTGTTTTAGTAGAAGGGAGTTTGGCGGGTGCGATCGCATTGGCTGACATTATTCGAACAGAATCAAGGTTGGCTATTCAACATCTTCAACGTTTGGGAATCAAATGTATGATGCTCACAGGCGACAATAAATTGGTGGCTCGGTGGGTGGCCGAAGAAATCGGTCTAGATGAATATTTCGCAGAAGTTTTGCCGCATCAAAAATCAGAGAAGATCAAGGAGGTTCAGTCGCGAGGTTTGATCGTGGCTATGACCGGAGATGGAGTGAACGATGCTCCGGCTTTAGCTCAGGCGGATATAGGAATTGCGATCGGCGCTGGGACGGATGTTGCTATTGAGGTCGCAGATATTATTTTAGTGAGAAGCAATCCTCAAGACGTTGTTGCGATTATTGATTTAGCCAGGGTTACCTATAAAAAGATGCTGCAAAATATTTGGTGGGCTTCCGGATATAATATAATCGCCATGCCTTTAGCTGCGGGAGTTCTATATAAAATGGGAATTCTTTTGAGTCCGGCCTTGGGGGCGGTGCTGATGTCGCTAAGTACGGTAATTGTGGCGGTGAATGCAAAATCGTTGAAGCTCTAAGATCTCCCTTGCCGTCGTAAGTTCGGCAAGGGAGTGTTTGCAGACTTAGTGATAAAGAGGAGGCTGTTTTTCCTCGTAGCGTTCCTCAAGGCGTTCTTGTTCGGCACTCATGTCGACGCCCACCTTGTAGCGACCGATCATCTCCCAGCCATAATAGCCAGCACCTGTTAAGAAAATCAAACCCACAGCAGATAGAAACAGAGATGTGCCTAGGCCGATATCACCGGTGTTCCAGCTTCCGCTGATAAGGTAAGCGTTGATGGCATAGAGGCCGAGAGTGATCAGATTCAGCACCATGTGCGTGAGACCACGGCGCTTGGCTTGAGTTTGATTGGGAATTCCTAAGGCCCAGTCTATAAAACCAGGCACGGCGGCAACGAGAGCTGTAATCACAGCGGCAAAGTTGCAGAAGTAGCCAAGTTTGAACCAAAAAATATCGGAGCTGATTGTTTGATAAGTTAAAAATCCCAGGAATGTCATGACATAAAACGTGATAGGAAATCCCACCAGCATCGGGTGAATGGGATGGCCTGCGATTTTGGCTTTGCTGTACATAAGGGCCTCCTTGTTATTGATATCAGGTTAGGGTGTCGGGAGTAGCTCCTTCAAGAAGGTCGCCGGGGTGGCGCTAAAAAGCATAGGACGAGACTGTCGAACACCTCATTTTTTTTGGGAGTCGGCTTCATACTTTTGTCTAAGATTGAGACGAATAATTTCTCTCGTGATTATATTTCACATATTTTGATTAAAAAAAATATTATCATATGGCTAATGAATTAATCAAAACAACCGATAAGGTACCTAAGTATGTCGATAATAGATTCTCTCCTGGACATTGATCAAGTGAATCAGCTGACGGGGCTTCCCCAGGCGACTTTGCGAAATTGGGAAAAGAGATATGGATTTCCCAAACCGCAGCGCTCGCAAGGGGGCCATCGCCTCTATGCTATCGAAGAAGTGAATCGAATTCGTGAGGTGGCGAATTTATGCAAAGGTGGCATGAAGCCTCGAGAAGCGATTCACCATGTTTCCGCCGCAGAAGAGAGTGCAAAGATCGCGGTCGGTAACATTAAGACTCCCTCGCAAACCTTGAGTGAAGGTTTGTCGATGGTATTAGAGGCCCTTTATAGATACGACATCCTGTCTGCCGAAGAGCAGATGTCGAGAATTGGTATGCGTCTAAGCGAAACAGACTTATTGGAACTGATCTACCCCAAGTTGCTGATGCAAGTTGGGAGTGATTGGGAGAGGTCGGCGATCAATGTGGCGCAAGAGCATTTTTGTTGGAGTTTTTTACGTATGCGCCTGTTGAATTACTTTAGACCCCACAGAGTGAATCCTCATCTACCGAAGGCCCTTTTGGCAACGCCTCCCGGGGAGCTTCATGAGGGGGGATTGTTATTGCTGGCCGCCTTCATGATGTTAAAAGGCTGGCAGGTCTACTATCTGGGAGTCAATCTTCCATTGGCGGATCTTCAGCAGGCCTCTTCCACGATTAAACCCGATGTCGTCTGCATTTCGTCTTTGGAAGCGGCTACGGTTTTAAAAAATTGGAATGATTTGCAGAAGATTCATCGCACCGTCGTAATTGGCGGGCCGTGTTTGGCACAACTCAAGACGCAAGAGCCTCATGGTTCATCGGGAATTTATTTTATTGAAGGGGAGCTTGCGGCCGCGGTCGACGATATTGCACTTCTGGTACAGTCAAATGCCCAAAGTTAAGAGGAGATTCTTATGTTCGGATCAAAAATGAGTCTTAAAGTGAAACTTTTGTTTCTGTGTCTTTTTATGTCTCTTGTTCCGATTATCGTAGGAGGATTTTCCTTTTTTGGCATGAGGGACTTGGCTGCTAGTTATGAAAAAGTATCCGAAGGTGTTTTGCCCAACATACAAACGGCAGACCAGATGTATCTGAATTTTCGAGGGGTGCGCATCAGCTTGCGCAGTTTAGGACTTCCGGGATTGAGCAAAGAACAAGGGGCTGCGTTTGTAAAAGATGTTGAAGCCAACATCGCAGAATATGAGCAGCACAATAAGATCTATAAAAGTGGTCAATTTATTCCAGGGGAAAAAGAACTTCATGACAAGGTCGATGCGACTTGGAGTTCCTTTAAGTCCATAGGAGAAACGGTTCTTAAGTATTATCGCTCGGGAACTCCTGAAGATCATGAAAAAATGATGAAGATCTTTTTCTATGATTGTATGGAGGCGGCGAGAAACTATGATGAGGCCATGACGAAATTGGTGGCTTTTCAAAGAAGCAACGGGGCTCAATTTGTTAAAGAAGCTCAAACGACAAATAGCCAGACTAACAGTGCGATGCTGGTTGTAATTAGTGTTGGACTTCTTGGTGGATTGGCTTTCGGTGTCTTTTTTGCGATCTCTTTGTCAAAGGCTATCAGTGCGGTCGCCAAGGAATTAGCGGGGGGAGCAAATCACGTGACTCAAGTGGCAGAGCAGATTTCGACCTCGTCTTTTTCTCTATCTCAGGCGGCCTCCCAACAGGCCGCTTCCTTGGAGGAAACGGTGGCAACAATGGAAGAGTTGACCTCCATGGTGAAGGTCAATTCCGAGAATGCGAAGCAGGCTGCGGCACTGGCTTCTTCAACGCGGGAAGTGGCTCTGAAAGGTGAAAAGGAAATTAGCACTCTGATTGAATCAATTCAGAGTATTTCGTCAGATTCTAAAAAAATTGCTGAAATCACTTTAGTCATTGATGACATCGCTTTCCAAACGAATCTTTTGGCTCTCAATGCGGCGGTGGAAGCCGCTCGGGCCGGAGAACAAGGTAAAGGTTTTGCGGTCGTCGCGGAAGCGGTCCGTAACTTGGCACAACGAAGTGCCGAGTCGGCGAAAAATATTGCGACTTTAATTAGTGGAAGTGTTGAGAAGATCGAACGAGGCAACGCTCAAGCCCGCCAGGGAGGTGTTGTTCTTGCAGAGATTGTTTCTGCCGTGAAAAAGGTTTCGGATTTAAACGGTGAAATTGCGACAGCCAGTGAAGAGCAGTCCCATGGAATTGCGCAAATTGGCCAAGCGATGAATCAACTAGATCAAGTGACTCAACAAAATGCCGCGTCCTCTGAGGAGGCTGCGACTGCCGCCAAAGAGCTTTCGGCTCAGTCCGAGACTCTTTTGGGCAGCGTGGGAATTCTGAACTGTATTGTTGCCGGGGAAGATGCTCAGCGCATGGCTGCTTAAGCTTTGACCTGTTTTAGATTCGCCAAGGCGGCCCAGGGCCCCTTGGCGAGGTTCGCCGACTATTTGTCGATCCATTCCAGCCGATCAATGAGAAAGCCCCATTTCTCAAGAGACAGATCGGCCTTCATTTGAATAATAATCTTATCGCCCATGACGGACTCCGAAGTGTAATCTTCGGAGTTAAAGGAAATTTCTTCGACGATCGTGCCATCGGCTTTTTGAATTTGAATTTTGTCGAACCCTTCTTCAAGATCGATTTTTGAAAAATGCACTCGCACGTAGGCCGCCCCCGGTCGAGTCAGTTCCCATTTTGACTTGTCGGCACTTGAATAGGGATGGGAGCTTTCGACCTTGGCGTTTTGCTTTTTCCAGTTCGTTTGATCTGGTTCGGCTTCTGGAGAGCGAATGTTCAGATAGGAATTCCAAGCATTCAAACGGCCGTGGGAAAGAATTTTTCTTTTTAAACTATAACTAGGGTCCGCCCCCTTTAAGAGACGATTTTTAATTTGCAGATAGCTTTCTTCTGGAAAGATCGACCACAACAACGCGGCGACACCGGCCACATGAGGGGCGGCCATGGAGGTCCCGCTGTAGGCATCATAATTGTTGTTTAAAACTGTACTATAGACGCCAACCCCGGGGGCTGCGATATGAACAGTTTTAGCGCCGTAGTGAGAAAAGTTGGCCAGTTGGTCCTGGTTGTCCGTTGCAGCGACAGAAATAATATTTTTCAGATCATAGTTCGCGGGATAAAAAGGAATCTGATCATTGTCCATGGAGTCATTGCCCGCGGCCGCCACAAAAAGAATACCACTTTTTTCTAAATCGGAAATGGCCTCATGGAGGATCTGAGAGTAGGGATCACCACCCCAACTGGCGTTGACCACCTGGGCCCCCATGAGCTGGGCATAATAAAGGGCTTCGACGATGTCGGCGAGCTCTCCCTGGCCTCTTTCATCAAAAGCCCGAATTGACATAATAGACACCTGCCAGTTGACGCCAGCAATTCCTTGTCCATCATTACCACGCGCTCCAATGATTCCCGCACAGTGAGTGCCGTGTCCCAATTCGTCTTTAGGGTCGGCATCTTTTTTTACGAAATCCCAACCGTAATAATCATCGACGAAGCCGTTATGATCGTCATCTAAACCATTATTGGGAAGTTCATTTTTATTGATCCAGATGTTCTCTTTCAGGTCCGAGTGGGTGTATTCAACTCCCGAGTCAATGACCGCCACTTTGATGGTGGAATTTCCCGTGAAGCCTTTTTCCCAAAGAGGCAGAACATGAACGTCGGCGCCTTCTTTGCCAATATCGCCTAAAGGACTGGCTTGGCCTTGGTTGTTTAAGTTCCAAGATTTTTCAAAGGCGGGATCATTGGGGATACGAGCCAATCTGTAGATTTTGTTTTTCTCAATATTGCGAACCCAAGGTTGTGCACGGAGTTCGGCGGCCGATTGGTCATCCCCCTGAAAAACAAAATGCTGTCCCGTCGCAAGAGCTTGAATATTTGCGCCAACGTTCATTGGCGAATAGTGGAGTGACTGAACGATTTGTCGAAACTGAGGCTTCACCTGAACCAACCAACCTGTTTGGGATGCGGTTGCGGTTTGAGTCAGTGATAGCAACATCAAAAATAACACGATTCTCAAGGAATCCCCCTCTAAAGCTTATCGAAGTCTCATATCGCAAAAATGAGGGTGTTAACAATAAAAGAACAACTTAATGGATCTTATTTTTGAAGAGAACGGGGGCATTTAAGGGGGGGAGGATGAGAGGTCTTGGGCTTTTGGAGGCTAAAACCAGGGCTTGCCGGGGAAAGTCGAACTTGGCAATTCACAAGAAGGGCTCCGAAACGAAGCTGGGGATCGTGCTCAATTGCAATATTTAAGTAATATGGTTGCTTGGCTCTGTCCAGGCCACGGTATCTTAGGGAAGTTCAATCTTGCAAAAAAGGAGATTTGAATGAATCCGGATACATTGTCTCATCATGGTTCCCAGGATTTTGTAAGCAGCGTTCTTTATCGTGCGGGCATTGTCGTGAACGGGCGGGCGCCCTCGGATATTAGGGTGCACAATCCGAAGTTTTATGATCGAGTTTTGGCTTTTGGTTCCCTCGGCCTGGGAGACTCTTATGTCGAAGGGTGGTGGGACTGTGAAGATCTCAGTCAGTTCTTTTTTTTACTTTTGCGAGCGCGCCTTGATGAACAGGTCAATCCTGCGACCTATCTATATCAATCCATAAAATCAAAAGTTTTTCAGTTGTCTAGTCGGACCGACGCTTTCAAGATCGGCGAAGTTCATTATGATCTCGACGGGGATCTTTATGAGGCGATGTTAGACAGAAACATGATTTATACCTGCGGCTATTGGAAAAATGCCAAGACATTAGATGAAGCCCAAGAGCACAAACTTAAACTTGTCTGCGACAAACTTTATATTGAACCCGGTATGAGGGTGCTGGATATCGGGTGTGGTTGGGGAGGATTCCTCAAATATTGTGCAGAAAAGTATCAGGTCAGCGGCGTGGGCGTCACCGTTTCACGAGAGCAAGCGGCCTTCGCAAACAAGAGATGTGAGAATCTCGATGTCGAGATTCGTCTGCAGGACTATCGCGATGTGGTTGGCAAATTCGATCGTATTGTTTCATTGGGAATGGTGGAGCACGTCGGGAAGAAAAACTATAAAACTTTCTTTGAGACTGCGGCTGACTGTTTGACTGATGATGGATTGTTTCTTCTGCACACGATCGGTGGAAACAAATCCGAGGCCGGGACTGACCCCTGGATTGAGCGCCATATCTTTCCCAATTCAATGATTCCCTCCATTGCGCAATTGGGACAGGCCATGGAGGACCTTTTTGTTATGGAAGATTGGCATAACTTCGGGGTCGACTACGACAAAACGCTCCTTTCGTGGTTCGAGAACTTTGATAAAGGATGGCCGAACCTTTCTGCTAAGTTTGATCATGCGTTTTATCGTAAGTGGAAATACTATCTTTTAAGTTGTGCGGGGTCTTTCCGCGCCCGACGGAATCAACTGTGGCAGATGGTGTTGTCGAAGTCTGGAAGGTCGGGGGGATATCAAAGTATTCGTTAAGCAATCCTTCCTAAGGCCACCCCTCTATAACACTGTGACAGGAAACTGTTCTGGAAACTGGCGGGTGTTGCTAATTTTGTAAAATGCAACACGTTTGAGCTCAGCCCGGGATTTGCGTCTATATTTGTCTTGATTATGAAGTTGGGGTTGTACTATAGACACTTGTTGATGGATAACTCAAAAAAAGTTCCTTATTTTGTTATTAAGTTAAACGAAGCATTTCGTTTAAAAAAACAAAAGAACAAAAGCTTTTCTTTAAGAGCGTTTGCCAAATGTCTGTCCATGAATCCAGGGACGCTTTCTGCTGTTCTTAAGGGTAAAAGAACAATTTCTATCGTCGATGCAAAAACAGCAGTTTCGGTTTTGAATTTGTCCGCTACGGAAAAGGCGGAGTTCCTAAAGAGTGTTGGAGATAGACTTAGCTATATTGATGATTCCTATCAGGTAGATCCCAAAGAATATAAAGTTCTCTTCGAGGAGTGGGAGTACTTTGTTCTATTGGCCTTTCTTCGAAAGGATAGCGAAGGGTATGGTGAGATGGAAATATCATCTCGTGGTGGGTTTTCTTTGGAAAGAACTCGAGAGTGTCTGGAATTTTTAAAGAAAATGGGCCTTGTGGAGATGGTTTCGGAAAAGTGGCGTAGAGTGCATCGTAATATACACTCTACGCACGATGTGCCGTCATCATCTGTTCGGAAGGCTCATGAACATGCCCTGACTATGGCAATGAAGAAACTAGATCTTCCTGTTGCTGTTCGCGACTACTCATTCCTAAATATTAATTTGGATGAGAAGCAATTCAAAAAATACAAGCGCCTTGCTTTAAAGTTCAGAAATGATGTTTTTAGCTTGGATAGTGCCTCCACCAACGGGGAGGTCTACAGAGTCTCTATTCAGTGTTTTCCCCTTCTAGAAAGGGTAAATCAAGGAGGCAAAGATGCGTAGTTTTCTTTTCATACTTGTATTTCATGCCTCCTTCTTTGCCTTTGCTGGAGGTGATTGGGTTGGTAATGGCGGTAATGTGATTCAATGCGGTCCCTCTTCTCGCATGCAGTTGCTTGATTATTATGAGGCAGAAATGAGGGGTCTGAATATTGATTTGGGCCATGGAACAGTCACTTATATCGATAAGGTGCAATATGTTTTGAAAAGATTGTCCAAGATAAATCCCGGTCGTGCAGAAAGGTATCATGTCTGGGCCAGTCAGTTTCTGCAGGAAGTGCAGTGGATAGATGATAGTAATATCCGACCCATTAAAGATATAGGGCCCGTGATTTTGCCCGAAGGTTGTGAACTTATTCAAACGGTCTCTCAATATCCCAATGAACAGATTCCCCCAGGTGGCAAACGTTATGCTATTTCTCAAAAAGTCTGGAATCAACTTCCTGAGGAAGACAAGGCAGGGCTGGTTTTGCATGAACTTATTTATCGAGAGGCTATTTTAAATAAACAAATCTCTTCCCTTAAAGTCAGATATTTTACCGGACTTATCAGCTCTCAAGATATGGATCGGCTTACAAGCCTTGAGTATCTAAAACTTCTAAATTATGTGGATTTGGGTGATGTTGAATATAATGGGTTCACCTTAGAGTTGGATCAAATGAGATTTTATCCAACAGGGGAAGTTCTTGCCGCAATAGTTGGGGCGGGCCGGCCTCATCCGGTTTGGGGAAGTCAATTTCAGAATCGTTGGATAACCTTCTATAGATCAGGAGCGGTGGAGAAAATTCTTTTGCAGTGGGGAGATCACTTTGAAATCCAGCACGGCGAAGAAACTCTTCGCATCGTATCGTCAGTGCCTCTGGGCAGGACAGAACAGGTTCTTTTTTACGAAAGTGGAGTTCTGGCCCGAGGTGGTATTGCTCGGAACTCAAAGATTAAAATAAGTGGACAAAATGTTTACGTTTCTAATGGCCCTGAGGGATATGTTGAATTTTATCCAAATGGAAATTTGAAGACTGGATATCTTGAAACACCCTATGTCTTTATTAAAGACGGTAAGACCATGACTATTCAAGGGAACACCATCTTTGATATCAATGGAAATCCCTATTCGATTTAGAGATGAGACAGGCAGTTCTGCCGTCTCTGCAAATGCAATTTCAGCCTTGGGTTTAGTTTTTCCTTAGAACATCAGTATCTGTTTGTTTTTATAAGGAATTCTCTATCGTTTTAGAAGTCTTAGAAACAGATCAAATATCTTTTCCCCTGCAACAGCAACGAAATCAGAGTGTGTTTATTAAAGATATCTCAACGGTGTGCCGATTTTCTTAATAGGGTAACGCTTTTAAGAGGGGAATGGTCGTGACGAATGATGTAAGGCCACCGTTGGTGATCATCAAGAAACAGAAGATTGCGGAAGACTTGCAGAAAATGGATATGACTCTACCGAGTAAAGAGGAAGTCGTAACTAATCTTAAGAAAAAAATAGAAGAGCTTCTACATATGATGGTGGAGGATTCAGATGATATCAAAGTTTCTGTGACTCAAGGCGAGCGCACAACGACATTTGTAATTTCATGCGAGCAACGCAATATTGCAAGGATCTTGGGGCAAAAAGGAAGACACATCGAGGCCTTTCGAACTTTGGTTATGGCGATAACGGGGCGATATGGATTTAGAGCTATTGTCGAGGTTCCTTATTTTCCTAAATAGGATGGACCTGCGTAGCACACATAAAAGATACGACGGACTTTATTTACTTTAGGAGTGTCTTGAAATGAAAGATCTGCACGTTATGGTATCGAGATGGTTTAGACTTGGAGTGGTCGGAGGACTGGCATTAGGTCTTTCCGCGTGTAATATCTCGGCATCTCTTTTAAGTGATCAATTCAAATTAAAAACTCGTATAGATTCTGAGACGACTCCAACCCATATCAATGATTCCAATCAGGGGCATTTTCCGATAGCTGGTCACTGCCCGAAGGGAGCTAAGGAAGTTGTCCTTGAAGCTCAAGTGACGACGGCATTTTCTTGCGTTGATGGAGAGTTCAGCGGCAGCTTGGATCTTTCTCACTTATCAGAAGGGGACCATGTATTTGTTCTAAGACCCGATGTGGGAGAGTCTAAAACTTGGGTTGTGGTGAAAGACATTACCCCACCTACAGTAAAACTGGATCCTGTGGCTTCATTTATCAATCTTGCCAATGCTTCGGCTTTTCCAGTGAGTGGGACCTGTTCTGAGTCGGGCCAATTTGTTTTTATAATATCCGGTCTTTTGCGAGTTCCGGTGCAGTGTTCGTCGGGGATTTTCGGCGGAAGCCTAAATCTTATGGATCTTTCTGAAGGCGCTGTATCTATAGCTGCGGTTCATGCGGATGCCGCAGGCAATGAGACCTCTGATAGTGCATCTACACAAAAGGATACGATTCGTCCCGGTTTGGCTGTTCTTACAAATTTACCGGCGTCCCCATCTCCTCACATTAGTTTAAACTCTGTGGTCAGTGGGACTGATGTAACGGAGTATGCGTATAAAGTTGGAGTGGCAAGTAGTGTGAGTTGTACTGACACTTCAAGTGGGTACAGTTCGTTTAGGGAAGTCTCAATAAATTTAATAACTGATATCTCGTCTTTGCCTGATACGACTTTAAAGCTCTGTGTCTGGACACAAGACATCGCAGGCAACCGTCAGCTGGATTCTGATATTTACGAATACACCTGGAACAAAGATAGCACGATTGCTTTAGCGACAATCAGTGATTTTGATCCAGTGGGAAATATAAGCAATGTGGCGGTGGATCGCAAAGTTTCAGTCGGTGGTGTAAATATCACCTCTTATAAAGCCGTGGTACTTCACAATTATTCTGATTGCTCTAGCGCGGATTTTGGCGGTGCAGTTGAAACGCCCGTGACGACAGATTTTACTTTTCCAATTAGTTCAGACGGTACTTATTTAGTTTGTGTGATTGGTAAAAACGTCGCCAACTTTTGGCAGCCTGTGAATGCAGCCACGGCATCGAATCTTTTGACTATTGATCGCGTGCCACCGTCGTTGGCTCTTGTCTCGACAGCGCCAGAAACATTTAATACGTCCTCTTTCAGTGCGACGGCAACCTTTTCAGAAAGTGTTGCTGGTTTAGAGCTGAGTGATATCGTCGTGACTAATGGAACAGTTTCTGATTTTAGTGGCTCTGGTACAACCTACACCTTTACAGTGACACCCACGGCACAAGGACTTGTCACTGTCGCCGTCGGGGCGGGGGTGGCAACAGATGCAGCAAGCAATGGCAATACAGTTGCGACAAACTTATCAAGAATCTTCGACTCAGTCTCTCCTGGAGTCACATTAAGTGGAGGATCTGCAAATACCAATGGTGCTTTCGCGGCAACTCTTACCTTTAGCGAAGCGGTTTCAGGTGTAGAGCTTGGTGATTTTGCAGTGACTAATGCAATCCTAACAAGTCTATCCGGCGGTCCCAGTGTATATACCGTGACCGCGACCCCGGTTGTCGAGGGAGCAGTGAGCTTGCAGTATCAAGTTGGAAAAGCGCAAGACGCTGGTGGCAATAGTAATACAGCATCTAATACTCTAAATAGTACCTATGACAGCATTGCGCCCACAGTCAGTCTGTCTTCAATAGCTGGAGATCCCTTTAAAAATTCAAGCTTTGACGTGACGGCGACGTTCTCTGAGTCAGTAACGGGTTTTGCTGCTAGTGATATTACTGTCACTAATGGAACAGTGTCTGGTTTTAGCGGTTCTGGCGCGACCTACACCTTTACCGTGACTCCTGCGGCACAAGGGCTTGTCACTATTGCTGTTAATGCCGGAGTAGCGACAGATGCCGCAGGCAACGGCAATACAGCAGCAACGTCGCTCACAAGAACCTATGATAGCGTCCAGCCAAGTCTGTCTCTGTTTTCGGCATCTGGTGATCCATTTAACACGTCTACGTTTTCAGTAACGGCGACATTTTCTGAGTCGGTAACAGGTTTTGCTGCTGGTGATATTAGCGTCACTAACGGAACAGTGTCCGGTTTTAGCGGTTCTGGTACGACGTACACCTTTACGGTGACGCCCGCAGCACAGGGGCTTGTTACTGTCGCTGTTAATGCCGGAGTAGCTACAGATGCCGCAGGTAACGGCAATACAGCCGCAACGAACTTAACAAGAACCTATGATAGCATCAAGCCAAGTCTGGCACTCTCATCAGCGTCCGGTAATCCGTTTAATGCCGCTAGCTTTTCAGTAACGGCGACATTTTCTGAGTCGGTAACAGGTTTTGCTGCTGGTGATATTAGCGTCACTAACGGAACAGTGTCCGGTTTTAGCGGTTCTGGTACGACGTACACCTTTACGGTGACGCCCGCAGCACAGGGGCTTGTTACTGTCGCTGTTAATGCCGGAGTAGCTACAGATGCCGCAGGCAACGGCAATACAGCCGCAACGAACTTAACAAGAACCTATGATAGCGTAGGGCCCACTATAACAGGACTTAGTAGTGACCCGATCTGGAAAACCTCTAAGACTTGGAGTTGGGGCTGTAGTGAAACTTGCACTTATCGTTTTGTTGTAGATACAAATGCAGGAACGATCCCAAGTGGTGGGTATGGCTCAACGACAACGACCTCACAATCCTCAGGGTCCGGAACCCATTATCTTCATGTTCAAGCCCAGGATGAGGCTGGTAATACGTCAATCACGCATGTATCAGTCCTTCTGGATAATACGAATCCGACAGCACCAACGAGTATAATCGATGGAATAACGCTGAGTTCGCTCACCCAGAGTCCAACAATCACTTTTACAAGCGGTACGGATGCCCATAGCGGTGTGCAAAAACATCAACTACGCGTCCTCAGGGTCTCTGATAGTTTTGTGATGAAAGACTGGCATGACTTTACTTCTGGTAACGCTGTCACGGGTCTTTCTTTAACGACGAATACGTCCTATAAAGTTGAAATTAAGACGCTCGACAACCTCAACCGCGAATCCCTGATCACGGCAAGCGACGGGTGGGTTGCTGATGCAACGGCGCCAGGAGCAGCCAGCGGGTTATCATTAGGTTCCGTACCCAACAATCTGACAACATCTCCGACATTGAGTTGGTCTGCTGCCGGCGACGGATCGGGATCTGGCGTCGCATTCCACGAAGCGAGAGTCTTTAGAGCATTAGATCACGCAGCCATGAGCGCTTGGACTGTGTTGTCGTCAGGAGGCTCGATTTCTGGGATGACATTGGTTGGAGGAACACAATATTACTTCAAAGTTCGAGCTACAGACAAGGCAGGAAATGTTGGATCAGAGTCGGCGGCATCAAGCAGTTGGACAGCGGTTTCTTGTGTCCCAGGTTCTAAGACTTTTTCTTATACAGGGGGGGATCAAACATTTACCGTTCCATCAGGTTGCTCATCTATCACGGTGAAAATGTGGGGTGCCGGAGGTGGCGGGGCTAATCTTTCTGGCTATTATCCTTATGCTGGCGGGGGAGGAGGTTTTACGACAGGAGTATTATCTGTTACTCCGAATGAGAATCTAACAGTAATAGTTGGTCAAGGAGGGCGTGGATCGGTCTCTGCGCCAGTGGCCGCGACTTATGGCGGAGGTGGGGCCGTGGGCCTTGGCGATTGGGCTGGGGCCAGTGGAGGTCAGGGGGGCGGTCGCTCAGCTTTAAAAAGAGGCGGTACGGAAGTTTTGACCGCTGGTGGTGGAGGTGGTGCCGGACACGCTGGCGGCGGAGGAGCTGGTGGTGGTCTGTCCGGGCTCAATGCAACTTCATATTATGCTGCCGGGGGAGCATCTCAGGTGGCCGGTGGTGCCGCAGGAACTGGGGGCACGGTCGCAGGCTATGCAGGTACTCAGTTCACTGGTGCCACCGGAAGAAACTATTCCGGTGGCTATATCGCAAGCTCCGGTAGTGGTGGCGGAGGATATTATGGGGGCGGCTCAGGTGCTGTTTCCGAAGAGCCTTGGAGTTGTGAAGTCGGAGGCGGTGGAGGCGGTTCAGGTTATCTCGGCTCGGCCGCGTCAGCTTCAACCGTAGCAGGAAGTGGTGCAACTCCGGGCAATGCTGGTGATGGTGATCGTTCTGGTGCGGGGCAAGGAGGTAGTGACTATAATGTGTCTGGTGCCCATGGGGTAGTGATTATTAGTTGGTAGCTGGGGTAAGGCCAATGGCAGAAATCATATCAACAGGCACAAGCCCTATTTTGGGATTGCGCTACCTCCCTTTGTCTTACTATAAGGCGTTTCAATTCACTAAGTACACTATAGTGCACAAATTAATAATAAATAGTACGTTTTAATGTACTATTTATTAAGTCATCGGCTTATTTCCCGACAAGTTAGATATACATTTTAATGTACAAAATATAGATATATTATACAATAGAGTGTACATATGAGAAAAAATGACTGGAGTTCTAAATTAACATCTCAAGCTGAAGTCTCTTTAAAAGAGATGGGTCAGCAGTTAGCAAAAGCGCGCGAACGACGAGGCTTTTCGGTGGCAGAACTTGCGCGCCGAACTGGTGTTGATCGTCGTACGATCGCCCAACTGGAGCAGGGCTATCCGGGTGTATCTATTGGCGTGTTTTTCCAATTGATGAGCTTTTTAAATCTATTGCCAGGGCTCAGCGAGGCTTTGAATCCAGAAAATGATCTTGAAGCAATCCAACTGCAGCTCCGCCAATTGAGAAAAGGTAATAGGTTGAAGAAGAAAATCTCTAAATCAGAGGTGGCTTTTTAATGTTAGAGCGTTTGTACGTTCTTATTCAATTAAATGGCGAGTGGGTCCCTTGTGGATTGCTTGAGTATTCAGAGCGGGGGCGACTATCGGAAGGTGCATTTCGCTATGGTGAGAAGTATCTTGAGCGAGAGGATGCGATTTCGATAGACCCTGTTCATCTTCCATTGAAAGACAAATCATTCAACACCGAAGAAGGCTTTTCAATTTTTAACGGCGTCAGGGATGCGGGGCCTGATAAGTGGGGACGCTATCTTCTTGATAAAAAGTTTGCTCGTACGTTAAGTGAAATAGAGTACATTGCGGCTTCTGGCGACGATCGCGTGGGAGCTCTTGCCTTTACGGATAATATTGAATTAGGTCCGCGTCAGTATGAACCTGGGGGCCAATTTGCAAATATTCGATCGGCAAAAAGGCTAAATCTAAATCAATCCATGGGTGCCATTGACGATATCCTTGCGAAGGAGGAGTCTGAAAGACTAAAAAAGTATTTAGAGTATGGTCCCTCATTGGGAGGTGCGCGTCCCAAGGCTACAGTGGTTTGGGCTGATGATCTCTATCTTGCCAAGTTTTCAACTTCTTTGGACTCGAGAAACGAGCCGTTAATTGAGTATGCGACAATGACATTAGCCAAACGTTGTGGATTGAATGTTCCACATATTGCGCTTCAGAAAGCGAGCGGTCGTGACGTATTTTTGATTAAACGCTTTGATCGTGTAGAGGGAAAACGGCTGCCTTTTGTTTCTGGTCTTACAATGACAGGGCTTCATGAGAGTGATTTTGGAAAGTGGAGCTATTTTTTATTGGCGGAAGGCATTTTAAATTTTTCCACAAACCCGGGGGAAGATCTGAAAGAACTCTTTCGACGTTTGGTATTTAATATCGCAGTTTATAATAACGACGATCATCTTCGAAACTTTGGATTTCTTGGAGATAAGGATAAATGGAATCTTTCGCCACTCTATGATGTTGTTCCGGCTGCGATTCACACGAGCACTTATGCGTTAGCTATGACATTAGGGCGAGAAGGAAAGAAAGCTTCTTATTCAAATGCAATCTCGATGTGTAACCGATTTAGACTAAATGAGTCTCAAGCAAAACAAATAGTAGATGAGGTTCGAACGGTTGTGGCTTCGTGGCGTGATCACTTCAAGGATCTTGGGGTGACATCAGCAGAGATTGCTTCACTTGAAAACAGCTTCTTAGAAAAAACCTAGAAACCGACAGTCGCCAATTGAAAAGCAATAAAATGAAGTCAAATAAGCAAGGTGCTCATATTATTTTAAGTCTTTGTGATTTTTCTTAAGCCAAGCGGAGACTTCATCTTTTAGTTCGGAGCAAAAATTGATGAGTTCTTGCGCCTCTTCTTTGCTGACCGTGCCAGCAAAGTCATACTCCGTTTCATTGCGTTTTTTGCGACAGGCATCGAGATAGTCGGCGTTCGCCTTATGCTTATCCCCGAGGATGAGTGGTAGTGCCTGAAGAGTCCGATAATGCGCCAAATTTTTCTCAGGTCTATAGCCGGAAGTGTGAAGAAGAATGGTGCACAATTTAAGAGCGGCATTGTACGCAATGCCAAATTTCCAGTCGTCAGAAATTTCTTTAGCAACGGCATCTTTAAGATCACGCTCAACGATTTCAAAGAGATTTTTGACCTCACCTTTGCTGGGCGTATGAGGGCGAAGCCAGCCATTCTTGGCCCAATCAGCTAAGGACATTTTGATCTCCAATCAGAAAGACCTTCTTTTCGTTCAGGACGCTTTTGATGAAGTGGTCTTTCTTCTTCAATTTTTCTTTCCATGATTTCATAGAGTAAATATGCGGATTGATTTCGCGCTGAGTTTGTTCAGTTAAATTCTTAAAGACTGATGAAAGAGTGCGAAGCCCTACATCTCCGATCACGATCAGATCAATATCGCTGTGGCTCTTTTCTTCGCCTTTTGCGTAAGATCCAAAAATGAATGCACACTCGATTCCTTTTATTAAACTCAAAGTTTCTTTCAATCGTTCGGCGATGCCGGATGTCTTTTCAACAAGACCGCAGATTTCTTTGTAAAGGGGGTGATCGGTATTTGCGGCATAGTAAAGGCGGTTGCCATCGCGTTCTGAAGTCACCAAATCCAACCCTTTAAGATGAGCGATTTCCTTTTGAATCGTGCCTATCGATAAGCCTGATTGTCTTTGAAGATCACGAAGGTGGATGGAAATTTTGTCGCCGGTGAAAAGTAGGCGAAAGATTTCAGCACGGACTTGGCTTGACAGTATTTGGGCTAGCAAATTCATATGTATGTTTATAGCATACAATTGTATGCCCATGGCGTACATATCGAAAATTAATTGAATACTGGCCAAAGGTTTAGTGGCGGGATACGCAGGGATCTAAGCTGTCGGTCGAAAATTGCTTGTTTGGATAAATGGTGATCGCGGCACGACTCGAACGTGCGACCTATTGCTTAGAAGGCAATTGCTCTATCCAGCTGAGCTACGCGACCATCGAAGATAAGTTATCTTGAAGAGGCACAAACTAGCAAATTGATTCCGAAATTCCAAGCCTTCGGCTTTAAAAACGCTAGTTTATGCAACGTGTCGTTTCTGGAGGGAGGCGCAAAGGGCCACTCCTCCGAGGATGACGTACCAGATCGTGAGAATCCATAGCAAAAGAATCGGCAGGGCCGCAAAGGAGCCATAGATTTTATTGTAAGAGAAGAACTTCATGGCGAGCGCCGAGTACGATTTATGGACTCCATAGAGAATGGCCGAGGTCAACAGCGAGCTCACCAAAGCCGCCTTAGAGCGCACCTGGGTGTCAGGAACGAATTTATAAATGGCGAATAAGCTGCCCACAAGAACCAGGGTGTTGGAAAGGCCTTGCGGTAAAAGACTGTGTACGAATTGAAACTGCTCCAAAGACATAAAGCCGATATAGATCGCCAAGAATACCGGAATCGCCAGAATCAAACCCCATTGATAGATCAGGCGCTTGTAGAAGGGACGGGTGTTGCGGAGGTTCCACACGCGATGGATGCCGACCTCCATGTCGTACAAAAGACGGATCGAGGTGATGAAAAGCACGATCACACCGGTTGAGCCCAATTTACCCGCGTTGATGTTTTTTAAAAAAATGCGAATGAATTTTGTGACGTCACTGCCGGCCGCTTCCCGCATGTTGCGAAGTAAGAAGGACTCCACTTTGGGGTAGAGCACTTCAAGGCCGCCGATGGACTGAAAGGTGGCAAGAACGACGGCGATAAAGGGAACCAGAGCAATGGCAGTGGAAAAGGCCAGCGAGGCGGCGACCAGTTGCAGTTCCCCGTCGCGCATCTGCTGAAGAGTGTCCGTAAGAACACTCTTCAAAGTTTTAAAGCCAAAATCTTTTTTGAACAGCGAAGTCATGCCCATTTCTTTCAATAAGAGCCGCATCACAATACGGATCGTGCTCGAAGAAAAGATACCATGACTGGTCAGCCGCTTCACCAAGATACTTTTGTTTTTCTTCCATCAAGGTCAAAGGATGAAGATCATATCCCATCAACCAAGGGATTTTGACATGGGAGCTGGTGGGAACCATATCCCCGCAGTAAAGCACGGTGGTTTTTCCATCGGTGATTTTGATGACTTGTTGGGCTTGAGTATGGCCGTTGGAAATCACAGAAGAGATCCCGGGGATGAAGTTTTCTTGAGGGCCCTCAACCACCTTCAAAACCCCACTGTCCAGCAAAGGCTGGTAGTTGGCAGCGTAATAGCTGGCGCGTTCCCGAAGGTTCGGATGGCTTGCGGTTTCAAGATTGCCTTTTTGAATCCAGTATTGCGCTTTAGGAAAGGTCGGCACAAGTTTTCCATTAACTTCCGTGGTTCCGCCGCCGGCGTGATCAAAGTGAAGATGAGTCAAGATCACGTGATGAATATCTTCGGGTTTTACTCCGTGAGCCGCAAGGGACTTCATAAGAGAAGGGCCTTTGTCGTCAATGCCGTACATCTCGGCGAACTTGCTTCCTAGTTTTTCGCCGTACTTGGCGATGAAGTCGTGGCCGTTCCCGGTATCAATCAGCACATTGCAGCCCGGGGATTTTAAAAGCAAAGCGCGTGCTTCCATCTGAATACGATTTTTGTCATCTGTGGGATTCGAACGCTCCCATAGAACTTTGGGAACCGTTCCAAACATGGCGCCCCCGTCAAGACCAAAGAGGCCTGTGGGAATAGGGCAGACTTCATAGGGCCCCACAGTCAGGTGTTTTTTTTCAACTTCAAATTTGTTCGGAGTCATCTTTTTTCTCCTCTTCTTTAACAGGGAAAGCATCAGGATTGATGGTTAAAACCCACTTCTTATAAGCAGCATACACCTCTTGAATCGGGCCCGGAGGAATTACCGGACCAACGTGCAATACCAGTTTTCCGGGTTTGGGAATGGGCTGACCTTTGGGCCATAACTCCATCACTCCCTCGAGGTAGACAAAAAGCAAAGGGGTCTGAGTTTTCTCGGAAAAAATCGAAACGCCTCGTTTGAAATCCTGAATTTTTCCGTCTTTAGAGCGCGTGCCCTCAGGAAAAATAATCAACCACATGCGGGGAAGTTCGGTTAATAACTTCAGGATCAGATTGACGGCCTCGCCTTTACGGTCTTTGCGATCAATCGGAATGGCACCAAGGCAGTGCTGAGAAAAGAACATGAACAGAGGGTTTGAGAAAAAATAGTCTTTGGCTGCGGCGATATACACATTCAGCCAATAGCGACGAGGAATCGAGGCCGCGATTGAAACGGCGTCCAAGTGGCTAGAGTGATTGGAGATAATAATGAGTTTCGGGTATTTGGCGTAGATCTCTTTAAAAGAGTTTCCTTTGACCTGCAGACGAATATAAAACTTCAAAAGAATGTTCTTCAGCAGAATCGACCACAAAAAACGCATGAACACACTGAACATATCAATGTGGCGAGTGAAAAGCGGAAGGTGCTTTAAATAGGTTGGCAGCTTGGTCCACTGCTCATTTTCGTAGTTCCAATCCTTCATAGAATAACCGTCATTACGTAATAATAAATAGGGGCAACAAAGATCAAACGGTCCATACGATGAAGAAAGTCACCGCGTCCGATGATGAAAGGTCCCACAGTTTTCATTCCCGCATCGCGACGAACTGCAATCATGACATAATCCCCAACGAATCCGCCCAGGGCGGCGACAAGGCCGGATGTCAGCCAGTATTTTTCAGAACCATCAGGAAGAAGAAATCGCATGGAGCCCGCGAGGAACAAAGTTAAAAGAGCAGACACCGCCGTACTTCCTACGGTGCGACGAGGATTGATCCCAGGGAACATGCGCCAGCCCCCGATATAACGACTGACGGCCAAGTTGGTGTTATCGCAGAACTCGGTCAGAATGATTAAGTACATCACTTGGAAAACTCCATTTGGGAATTTCAAGATAAGGCCCAAGTGCATGAACGACCAGCCTAAGAAGATGAAGGCTAACAGGGTCAGCGAAATGTATTGAATCATGCGTTTGTAGGAGTTTCTTGCTAGCGGCACAAGACAGCTAATACCCAGAACAATCATGGGCATGGAGTTGTAGATATCCAGGCGATCATACCAAGCGCAGATTCCAAGGCCGATAATCCCCGCATAGCAAATCATCACAAAATAGCTGCGATGGAACATCCCCATGATTTGGAAGAAGACTTTCGCCCCCAGGATGGCTAAGGCGGTCAGGAACACCAGGGGCCAGGGGTGCGGAAGGCCCATGACAATAAACATCAAAGGGGCGGCAATCAGCCAGCTTTTGATGCTGGCCCACGATTGGACGAAGTAATAGTTCTTTTTACGGAAGGAAAAGATGATCGCGCCCGACGCGAAAATGATGGAAAGCACGATCAACACTGTTTGACGATAAATATGACTTTCCCAAGCGGTGGGCATTGACATGCGAAGGGGGAAGTTGAAATCAAAAAAATCCATCACGAAGGTTCCTCTTCAATTTTATAATCTTTAATTTTCTTGTACAGGTTTGAACGCGAGACCTTCAAAACTTTAGCGGCCTCTTCGATATCCTGGGTCTGCTTAAGGCAAGTGCGAATGGCGTGAGCCTCAAACTCTTCCACCAACGTATTAAGTCCTTTGTTGAAATCAATGCTTGTATAAGAGGGGGCTCCGACGGGAGTGGCGGCCGGGCGCAGCCAGCTATTGACATCCTCCTCACGAATAAACGGCAAGGGGGATGTCAGACTGAGTTGTTCACACACGCGTTTAAGTTCGCGCACGTTTCCGGGCCAGTTGTACTTTTTTAAAGCGACTAAACCATCGTCGTCGATCGTTTTGTTGCGGCGAGGACGTTCGGCCTCAAGAAAATGTTTGGCCAGTTCGTCAATGTCTTCGAGACGTTCTCTGAGGGGCGTGAGTTCAATTCGCTGAGAAGCCAAGCGATAAAGAAGGTCTTCGCGGAACTCTCCTGCTGCCACCATTTTCTCTAAGGACTTGTTGCTGGCGGCGATGATCCGTGTTTTGACTTGCGAACTTTCTTTAGCGCCGACGCGACGAACTTCACCTGTTTCAAGGAAACGTAAAAGTTTGGCCTGTTGGCTTAAGGGCAAAGCCTCGATCTCATCTAGAAAAAGATCTCCTCCGTGGGCCGCTTCGGCAAGGCCGACTTTGTTTTGGTCGGCGCCGGTGAAGGCTCCTTTGATGTGGCCGAACATTTCAGACTCAAATAAATTTTCTGGGATACTGGCTAAATTCACCGCGATGAACGGGCGCTCTCCCTCTTGTTCGTGAAGAAGGCGGGCGACGACTTCTTTGCCGCAGCCGGTTTCGCCTTCAATCAGAACGGTGTTTCTTTCGCCTCGAAGTTCGGCAATTCTTTTTTTGATTTTTTGGGAAGCTGTGGAGTTTCCAACCCATCGAGCGCTGCGACGGTGGGCGCTGGGGTCCATGCTGCGTAAATCCCAAAGAGCTTCGATTTTTTCAAGGATGAGCAGAACCTCTTCTGGCATCAAGGGTTTTGCGAGGAATCGTTGTGCTCCGGCCTTGAGGCAGCTTTCCATCAAAGTGCGGCTGAGGTCACCGGACATAGCGACGGCCTCCAGCTGATTATTGTGTTTAATCAGCTTTTCGATAACTTGGGGGCCTGCCGCTTTGCTGGAGCCGGGCTCTAAATGCATGTCCACGAGGGCGGCATGATAAAATCTTTCATACTGAATGGCTTCGAGCTTCGGAGCGGAGAAAACCTTCCAGTGAGTCGGCAAACACATTTTTAAGGACTGATGAACCAAAGGGTCATCATCAACGATAAGTAGAGAAAAAACTCGAGTTGATGCCATAGGTTCTAAGTCTGGCTTGCTAAGGCCCCATTTGACTACCGTTAGTGCGCATCGTCACTCTTTCGGCTCTTTTCCTAACGCATTTTTGAAATGACTTCCCGAGAGAGCGTATTACACTTGAAGAGTGTGGAGGCGCTATGAGTGCTCTTAGAATTCTTCTTGTTGAAAATATTCATACTGTGGCCAAAGAGACGTTGTTAAATGAGGGCTTCAAGGTGGATTTGCTCTCTCATGCGCCCTCGGAAGAGGAACTTTTAAAGCTGGTTCCCAATTATGATGTTTTGGGCATTCGCTCTAAAACTGAGGTTACAGCCAATGTGCTTAAAAAAAATCCTCATCTGATCACGATTGGTTGTTTTTGTATTGGCACAAACCAGGTGGATTTGTTGACGGCGCGTGAAATGGGGGTTCCTGTTTTTAATGCGCCCCACTCCAACACTCGTTCGGTTGCCGAACTTGTCATTGCTGAAATGATTTCTTTGTCGCGACAACTCGGGGATCGAAACACCAAGGCTCATGTGGGTGAGTGGGTGAAGTCCGCTGAAGGTTCGCGCGAGGTTCGGGGTAAGACATTAGGGATTGTTGGCTATGGTCACATTGGCAGTCAGGTCAGTGTTTTGGCTGAAGCGATGGGACTTAAGGTTGCTTTCTATGATGTGATCAAGAAATTGCCTTTGGGAAATGCCATGGCGAAGTCTTCTTTAGAAGAGCTTCTTAAAGTTTCTGACTTTGTGACTTTACATGTTCCGGAAACGCCGGAAACCAAAGATATGATCGGTGCCAAAGAACTTCAAGCGATGAAAAAGGGCAGCTATCTGATCAATGCCAGTCGTGGGACGGTGGTGCAGATCGAAGCGCTTGTAGAGGCTTTGCAATCAAAACATATCGCAGGTTGTGCGATCGACGTGTTCCCTGAAGAGCCTGCTTCTAATAAAGAAAAATTTAAATCTCCCTTGCAGGGAATTTCGAACGTGATTCTGACACCACACATTGGGGGCAGCACAGAAGAAGCGCAATATGCGATCGGAATGGAAGTGGCTGAAAGCTTCCGTCGTTATTTGAAAATTGGTTCTTCCTCTGGGGCGGTGAACTTTCCGAATGTCGATCTGCCGGTGAAACAAGGCACGTCGCGTATTTTGAACGTGCATAAAAATGAACCCGGAGTTCTTGGTGAAATCAACGGCTTGATTTCAAAAGCCGGAGCCAATATCGAAGGTCAGTACCTTTCTACCGACGAAAAAATCGGTTACTTGGTCATGGATGTTCACTCGGATCAGGCCCAGTCCTTAGCCGGGGATATTGGCAAGCTCTCTCGTTCTATCCGCACCCGCGTCGTTTACTAAGATTGTGCGCCGCACTTCAAAAAGGTACGGCGTACCTCCGGCAGCTAGAGGACTTTGCCGGGGTTGAGGATGTTGTCGGGATCGAAGAGTTTTTTGATCCCGCGCATGAGTTCGATTTCGGCTTCGGAGCGGGTGTAGTTGAGAAACGATCGCTTCGTCAGTCCCACGCCATGTTCGGCGGAGATAGAGCCTTTGTATTTTTTTACAGCTTCAAAAACCAGGATGTCGACTTTGCGGCACTCTTTGACGAATTCTTCTTTGGTCATTCCCGCGGGGCGAAGAATGTTGATGTGCAAGTTGCCATCGCCGATATGACCAAACCACACCACTTCCCAAGTGGGATAAGCTTGCGACAGAACTTTATCTAGATCTTCCATGAATGGAGGAACTTTGGAAATCGTCACGGCAATGTCGTTTTTGTAAGGAGAATATTTCGCCAAAGACTCAGAGATGTCTTCGCGATAGCGCCAGAAAGTCGCAGCCTGCACGTCAGACTGACTGAGGACGCCGTCGAGAACCCAAGACTCTTCCATGCAGTGTCCGAAAACTTCAAGCGCTTTTTCTTCTTCCTGGTCGTTGCGAGTTTCTACTTCCGCGAGAACATAAAAAGGCGCTTCGGTTTCCAGAGGAGCTGGAAGTCCGGTATTTTCCAAAACTCTTTTAAGAGCTTTGTCCGAGAACATTTCAAAGGCAACCAGTCCCGTTTTGGTTTTGAATTGCGCAAAGATTTTCATCACGGCATCAAGACCGCTCACGGCCATCACTAAAACTTTCATCGGCGGAGGTTGCGGAGCCAGTTTCATCGTTGCTTCCACGATGAAACCCAGAGTTCCCTCTGAGCCTATGAACAAATGACGAAGATCGTAACCCGTGGCATTTTTCACCAGGCCGTTATTCAGCTCGAGCACTTCACCGGTTCCAGTGACGACTTTCAATCCCGCCACCCAGTCACGAGTCAAACCATAACGAACAACTTTAATGCCTCCAGCATTCGTTGCGATCGTGCCACCCATTTGGGCGGAACCTGCCGCCGCGAAATCCACGGGATAAAAAAGTTGATTGGCATGAGCGAACTCTTGCAAAGTTTCTGTGACGACACCGGCTTCGATCACAACGGTCTGGTCCACGGGACTGAAATCTTTGATTTTGTTCATTTGATCAAAAGACACGACCACTTCACCTTGAGTGGCCACTGCCGATCCCGAAAGACCTGTGCGACCTCCCGAGGGGATCAAAGCCACCTTGCTTTGGCGCGCCCATTTCACGAGGGCGACAACGTCATCAACACTGCGGGGAAAAACAATGGCGGCTGCTTTGACATCAAAATAAGTTGTCCAATCCTTGCCCCAGTATTTGAGACTCTCCTCGTCGGCTTTGATTTGGTCTTTTTTTAAAAAACTTTCAAGTTCGAGGAGCATGGACATATTTAAAGAATCCTATTCTTCATCAGGAAGAGGTCGGTAGTGACCCCTTAAGGTCTTTATTCTAAAGAAGGCGTAAAGAGGACACAAGCCCCAAGCGGCTGTGATCAGACCATAAAGGCCGAAATAGGCCCAAAAAGGGCCGCCCGCGATGGCGTAAGCAGTTAGCCCTACGCCAAAAATGAATCTCAAGATGCGATCCCACAGGGCGACATTACATCTCATGTTACTTCAAAAGCTCTTGAAGTTCACCGGACTGATACATTTCCATCATGATATCGCTTCCGCCCACCAACTGTTTGTTGATGTAAAGTTGCGGAATGGTCGGCCAGTTGCCGAAATCTTTAATGCCTTGACGGATTTCTTCGTCTTCCAACACGTTCACATCGTGAAAGGGGACTCCCATGTCTTGCAAAATTGCACAAGCGCGAGCTGAAAAACCGCACATAGGGAATTGTTGCGTTCCTTTCATGAAAAGAACGATTTTGTGTTGATCCAAAAGACCGCTAATTTTTTCGTGAGCTGTTGCCATGATTTAATTTCCTTTTTCTTATTTAATCTTAGTCTTGATTGAGAGGGCATGGACCTCGCCCGTTTTTAATTCTGGACCAAAGCAGGCCATCACATGCTGGTGCTGTTGAATGCGAGTCATCCCCGCAAATACAGGGCTTTCCACAAATACTTCATAGTGATCCTGGGTGCCGGTGAGGTCGTAAACTTCAACTTTGCAATCAGGATAATGCTTCTCTAAACGTTCGATCATTTGTTCTGGTGTCATAAGACGGGAAATTAACAGAGGCATAACGCTAAGTCCACGACTTGAATGATGCGACTAGTCGACGTAGAATGACCTCATGTTTGGACCTTCCCATCGCTTAATTAAGATATTTTCTCTGGTCTTATTGGCCGTGCTTTTCTACTTCTTCGCGCGGGTCGAGTTCCTGCTATGGAATTGGGGTCTTTTTAAAAACAAGCCCACTTTGGATATTTTGTGGTCTTTTGTGGTGGGCCTGCGCTTTGATATGGCAGCCGCTTTAAGTGTGGCGGCGCCGTTGCTGCTCTTGGCCTTTGTCCCTTGGCCAAAAAGTTGGAATGTCTATTGGTCCTCGTTAACCTGGGTTCTTTTTTGTATTCTGCAACTGCCTTTTCTTATTCTGAACTTAGTCGATGTTGAGTTTATCAATTTCGTCGGTCGGCGTTTTTCTTACGACAGCCTTTTTGTCGTCAATGAGGTTCCGGGAAAAGTTTGGAACTTTGTGAGCAGTTATTGGCTGCTCTTTTTGATCAACAGTTTGATTGTGATGTTTTTCGTCTGGAGCGTACGCCGCTTGATGCAAAAAAGGGCCGACGATCTCGTTTGGCCAGGCGAGGCCCCCAAGGGCGGAGTGAAGTTGTGGCTGTCCCATGTCTTCTTGTGTTTTGTCGCCTTGGTGATTGCGGTGATTGGAATTCGCGGAGGCTTGCAGGGAAAGCCCATCAGCTTTGTGAACGCCAATGTGTTTTCGGCGCCATTACTGAATAATCTGGTTTTAAATTCCACTTTTACTTTCATTAAAAGTTATGGCGCTGAAACCTTAAAGCAGGAAAAGTACTTCGCAAATAAAGAAGAGATGCTGAAACATCTTAACGGCTCCTTAGAGGGGTCCTCTTTGGAGGGACATCGTCCGGCCAAACCCCAGAATGTCGTGTTGATCATTCTTGAAAGTTTCGGTGAAGAGTATATCGGACCGGTGAATGGCAAGACCTACACGCCTTTCCTAGATTCTTTGATGGCGAAGTCTTTGGTCTTTAAAAATGCCTACGCCAATGGTCGACGCTCCATCGAGGGTGTTGGGGCCATTGTTGCCGGGATTCCGGCTTTGATGAATGAACCGTTTATTTCGTCGCACTTCACGGCCAATTATTTCTTGGGGTTGGGTACTTTGGTGACGCCCCAAGGTTATGCGACGAGCTTCTTCCATGGTGGGCATAACGGCACGATGTATTTTGATTCGTTCATGCAAAGTGCGGGGATGGAAAAATACTTTGGTTCTCGCGAGTACGGCAATTCCGCGGACGATGATGGTGTTTGGGGGATCTGGGATGAGCCCTTCTTGCAGTGGATGATCGGGCAAGTGGATACCATGCCACAGCCCTTTATGACGTCGGTATTTACTCTGTCGTCGCATCAGCCTTATAAGATTCCGCCTCAATACAAAGAAATGTTTCCCGAAGGGCCGATTGAAATCCTGAAGACCATTTCGTACACCGATTTTGCGTTGAAGAAGTTTTTTGAAGAGGCCGAAAAAAAGCCTTGGTTTAAAGACACTTTGTTTGTCATCACAGCCGACCACGCGGCCATGCACTATCGTTCGGAGTGGGAAAACGATATGGGAAGCTACCGGATTCCGCTTTTCTTGTATCATCCCTCTTATCAGTTCCCCAAAACGGATGTGACCAAGGTGGTGCAACAGGTGGACGTCTTGCCGACGATTTTGGATTTCTTAGGTATCCCCGAAAAAGACAAAAACTATTTGGGCAGCTCTTTATTCATTGATGGGGATAAGGCGGCGGTCAATTTTATTGATGGTCGGTACATTCTTTTTGCCAAGGACTATTATGTGCGCTGGTCGCCGGGGCATACTGAACCGCAGATGTTCGCCAATGAAGATCGGGAAGGGAATAAAGAGTTCAAAGAAGATCGTGCCTCTTCAGATCAGAATGCGCGGAAGCAAGAATTGACTGAAAAATTGAAAGCCACTATACAGTATTTCAACGAAGGAATGTGGGATAATAAATTATATTATCCATCGAGATAGTTCGAGTTAGTGGATCATGTCTGACGAAAATAATATGAATTTTGAAGTCCGTTGTGGGGTTGTGATTGCGGTATTTGCTGCAATCATGTCGGTGAGTGACTTGGTGGCTGGAAAATATGGGGACGATGAAATCATCGGAACCAATGACAAAGCCGCGGCCTATATGTGGTATCAGTCCAAAAGCATTAAAGAGACCTTGGTGGAGGGAGAAAAATCCCTTCTGGAAAGCCTTAAAGAAGCGGGAGCGGTGAACCCCCAAGCCGCGGCCGGGGTTGATAAACATATTGCGAATTTGAACCGCAAAATCTTGCGCTATAAAAAAGAAAAAAATGAAATCTTAAAAGGCTCGCAAACCGTGGGGCCTGAAAACTGGGTGCAGGATTTAAACGGGGAACTGGGAAAAATCATCGGCGCCCAGGAACTGGAATCGCACTTGGCTTCTTTGGCGCAAGCCGGAGATCGTTTTGATACGGCCAGCTTGTTTTTTCAGATCTGCTTGGTCTTAGGGGCGATGAGCTTAGTCCTTAAGAAAGAAAAGTTACAGTCGATCTTCTTTTCAGGAATGTGTTTATTGGGAACCGTCGGGACGGGGCTTTCTGTCTGGGCTTATTTGTCTTTGAACTAAAAGCGGGCTTAACCCGCTTTGCGAAGGTAGATGTCGCGCTGTAAATCCGTCAAAGAGTTGATGATGGATTCTTCACTGGCGTTGGCCAGGTGATTGAATTCCACTCCCAGCACCAACCATGCGTCGTCTTTCGCGCGAATGTTTTTAATCACGCCTTGAACAATAATGGGATTTCGATCTCCCAAAAAGATTTCAGCTTGAACCAAGTCCTCAAGGTTCAAGTTGGCATTCTCCTGAGAAATTTCTACCGCACAACCTTCCGTGCTGAGATCCAGCAAACGACAGGTATGAGCGCAGATAGTTTGATTCAGATAGTTGATTACAAACTCGGCCGAATAATCTTGAGGCAATACATAGCGGTAATTGCGACGTCGTTGCAGATGAAAAAGATTGAGTACCGGCAACGTCACATAGCTCTTTCCGACCGTGGGTTGAGTGTCGAAAATGTATTTTTCTCCTTGCAGCGAAAAGCTGGCGGTGAAGGTGCTGTTTTCTGGCACATTCATGGAGCCTTTTTCGGGGGAGGTGCATTTGATCTGAAAGTTCGAATTAATACTCACGGCAGAAAGAGGAATCTGGCGATCAAACTTGTCGCGCAGATAAATCGTTTCATTTTTGGCCAAGAGCTTTTGCAGAAGAAGCTGCTTTTCCACATCGTGGGGAATGGCTTTAAAAATAACCAAGGCTTCGCTCATATTAGGCCGCCATGGTTATTTTGTGACCACATTCGTGGCAGAATTTGGCTCCTGCTTGGACTTCGACACTGCACGCCGGGCAGACCGGGCCACCGGTTTTCTTTTTAGGCTTTTCTTCTTTTTCATCCATATCGACAAAACCTTTTTCGTTCCATTTTTCAATTTCACGAAGCATCTTCCAGCTTTGGTAGATCGAACGGAATTCTTTGACTTCGAATTGCAAAAGAACACCGGTCCCGCCGTTCTTTCGTTTCATGAAGACACCTTTGCCTTCAAGGCGGTTGAAATGATCGTTATTGAGATTAATACCGATTTCGTTTTTGCAGTATTCGCTGAATTTAGCGAAATCAACGCTGACCAGACCAAAGCGGTCGGGTTGTTCTGTTTCAGAGAGTTTTAAAAGACCGTCCAGCATTTGCTGGCAAAGCTCGTCAACCTTAAGAAGTTCCGAGCGACCGCCTTTGAAGTAATAGTATTGATAGAATTCAAAAAAACTTTCAACCAGTCCCAAATCCAAGAAATGAACTTTTTGAATCTCTTCGGGACCATCTGGATTGTCGGGGGCTTTGCCCATTTCATAAAGAGCAAGTTTGAGCTTAACCAGGATGTTGATAACTTGTTCCAGTCGTTTAGGCGATTCTCCCATGACCCGTTGGCTGTACTGTTTCATCATGCTCCAGTCCATCACCACGCGGCCCGGCTGGGAACGATCTCCTTTGTGATTGGCCGTGTGAAAGACGGTGCCGAAAGCTTTGGCGACTTGGTCTTCAGGGCAAGGGGAGGAGTCTTTCTCAAGTTTGCTAGAGCGCACATCATTGACCGCCAGGCGCAGGCGATCTGCTAAGGACTTGATGATGACCTTGAGCATTTGGGGTGCGTTTTCATATTGCTGTTTTAATGTTTCAACGGGAATTTCCAAAACTTTGGTTTCCGTGGTTGCAACCGCCGACGTGGGGTGAGTGGCTTGGCCTAAGATGACTTGATCACCCAGAATATGAGAAGAACCCAGTTGAAAAAGGTCGATGGTTTTTTTACCTCGAATCAGACACTGATTCGCGCCCCCGGTTTGAATCAAGTAAACGGAGGTGATTTTATCTCCGTCTTTATAGATCACTTCGCCTTTTTTGAAAGTTTTTACAGACATGGGCACTTGCTCCTTAAGGTCATCTCCAACTTTTATCGGCAAAAGGGGTGGTAAAATTGAGGAATCCAGAGCGAACAAAGGTCCAGATTCGCCCCCCTTGCAGGGCGTTGAAACATCGTTTATAACGGGCCATGGATTATTTCTTCTCTCCAGCCTCTCCAGAACATCAAAAGCGGGAAAAAGCAAAAGCCCGAGAGCTTCGCCAAAGCCAGTGGTGGAAGCAGGAACTGGGGAAAGGTCAGTGTTACCACTGCGGAGAACGTTTTAAACCCGCAGATCTCACAATGGATCATCTCATTCCGATTGCGCGGGGAGGAAAGTCTAACAAAAATAATTGCGTCCCCTCTTGCAAGGAGTGCAATTCAAAGAAGGGGTATAAAACCCGGGCCGAGATGGCTCTGGAGGGGCTGTCGCAGAGTTCAACCTCCGATTCTTCGGGCTCTGAGTCGGAATAAGAGTGAACCTTAGGTTCGTGCCAGATGAAGGTCTAGAAGGCCTACAGGGGGGTGCCTCCTGGTCTTATTGAAAATTACACCACGCAGCGTTGAGGCTTTAGTCTTGATTTGACCCTCTGCGTTCGCGTTAACCTATCAAAGTCATTCATTAAAATTCGTTAACATCTCGTGAAGGACCAAGCGACCGTGAGTAAGATTACTAAAAGTAGCACCGCTGAATATTTTGCGAAGAACCTGCAGCAGGTGGGTTTCTCCTCCCCCTTAAAGGCTGTTTTAACGACCCTTAAAGAGGCCGTAGACAACTCTCTGGATGCATGTGAGCAGGCGGGCATTCTTCCTGATCTTTTGATCGAAGTTTCCAAAGTGGGAACGGGATCGACCAAAAATACTGATTTAATTCGCATCGTTGTTGAAGATAACGGGCCCGGAATTGAGGGCGAAGACCTCGCGAAAGTTTACGGTGAGTATCTGGCGTCTTCGAAGTTTGGCCGGGGGCAGTGTTCTCGGGGACAACAGGGGATTGGTATTTCTGCTGCCACAACATGGGCGCAGATGACCAACGCTCGAGGCGTGAATGTTGTTTCTAAAACCAAAAAGATGCGTAAAGCCCTTGCGGCGCAAGTCGATGTGGATATCAAATCCAATACGGGTGTTTTAAAGAATAAAGAAACTTTAGATTGGGATCGTGAGCATGGGACCCGCGTTGAGTTCGTTCTGGATGGACGTATTCAACTTAACGGTGACGGTGGTATCGTCACTTATATTGAGGGCACCATCCTGGTAAATCCTCACATGACCGTCACTTATAAGTTGATGGAAAATGATTTCGTCACGGTAACTCGCGTGAGCAACGAGGTTCCGCGAATTCCTGAGGCGTCTTTGCCTCATCCTCACACGTTTAAATTGGGTGAGTTCATCACTCATGCGACGTTGTTTGGAAAGACCACCTTGTCTAAGTTTTTGAAGACAGGTTTTTCGCGCATTTCCGATCAGTCTATTCAGGATTTTGTAAAAAAAGGTCTTCCCAAGAATCTTCTCGAGAAGCCTTTGACGGTTTTGACTGAAGAAGATTTTAAAAAGGTCTTCCAAGCAGTTCAGAACACCGATTTGATGGCTCCCAGCACGAAATCTGTTTTAACAGTAGGGGAAGAGGCTCTTTCTAAGTCGATCACTCGTTTGGGAGAGATCGACTTCTTTGCGGTCGTGACTCGTAAGCCCACGATTTGTGACTTTAAACCAGTCGTGGTGGAAGTGGCTTTGGCGCGTTTTAAAGACCGCAATCAATCTCCGGATTCTCAGGTGACTTTACTGCGTTTTGCGAATCGTGTTCCTTTGCAGTTCGATAAGTCCGGCTGTGCGATCACCTGGGCGATTGAGTCTGTGAATTGGAAATCTTATGGATTGGGGCAGCCGAAAGACAGCTTGCCTCTAGGGCCTTATATCTTTGCGGTGTCCATCGTTTCTCCATTCATCAAGTTTAAGAATGCTTCGAAAGAAACGATTGATGCTTCTGAAGAGTTAGTCGGCGAAATCCGTTTGGCCTTGATTCAAGCGGGTCAAAAGCTTTCTCGTCATATTAAAAAAGAAGTGAAAGAAGCGGATCTTGAAAGAAAGCTGGCTCATATCGAGCAGTTCGGTCCAATTCTTGTGGAAGGTTTGGCGCGAATCATTAATGCTCCAGAGTCTCGTAAGAAAAAAGCCGAAGAGGGTTTGAGAAAACTTTTGGGACGCGATTCAGAAGAGGCGATGGCAGACTTGGAAGCCGCAGAATCAAAACTTCTTGAGCAGAAAAAGCGCGAGAAGAAAAAAGGCATCGACCACGATGATATCGAGGAAGATGTGATTCGCGGGGAAGATCTGGTGGAGGAAGCTTTAGAGCCGCAAGGGACTAAAAAGACCACCACCAAAAAAGAGACGACCAAAAAAACAACCGGTAAAAAGAAGTAGGATTGCATAGACTATGGCAAAACTTCTCAGTATTCGTGAATTAAAAATTGATATCCCTAAAGAAGCTCGCATCTTGGCAGACAAGATGTTGAAAGATTTGGAAGCTTCCAAACGTCCTGTTTTGGAGGCGGTAAAAACGTCTTTGGACAACTCTTTGTACAATTCCAAAGTAGGCTATTTGACTCCAGGAGATAAAGTTGTTCGCACAGAACTGAATGTCTCTTCGGTGCAAAAGCTGGCTCGTGTGGTGTTTGTTCTTGAGATCCTTTTGAACAACTTGGATAAAGGCGCGGTTAATACAAAGCGTGAACTTTATTACATGTGTAAAGGTTTGATTAAGGGAAATTCCCGTTTGAAGCCTTTGGATTTTGACGATCAGCCAGAGTCCGATGCGATTATCGACTTTATCGGTGATATGTTGGAAGTGTATCGTGAAGAATTAAACTGCTTCGCCAACGATCGTGGCGGACAGACTTATTCTCAGCAGTTGGTGGTGACCGAGACAATGCCTGACGGTGAAAAAGCGGTTGTGGACTTGTCGACTTTGGGAACTTCGCCGTTTCAACCCAAGAACAAACCTCAGGCATTGAGATTGAAGGCGAAAAAGAAAATCGACTTCTGCTTGATCGTGGAGTCGGAAGGTACGGCGAATACTCTGGTGACGATGGGATTCACAAAGCGTAACAACTGTATCGTGATGGGTGCTCAAGGGGTTCCTTCGAATGGTGTTCGTGGCTGGTCCAAGTTGATTCAGGAAGAACTGGATGTTCCTATGTACTTCTTCGGAGATCTCGATGCGTACACGATGCAGAATATCTTCCGTACGTTGAAAGCCGGATCGGCGGCTTCTTTGATTCGTAATGCTGACTTCTCGGCACCGAATGTGAAGTTCTTAGGGGTTTTGCCTGAAGACGTGAAAAAGTACGATCTTCCTCACTACAAAGTGAAAGAGTCTGACCCTGCGGAAGCACGGGCTTTGAAAAAAGCGAAAGACGCTTTAGAAAACGATCCGTTCTTCCTCGATAAGAAAAATAAGAATTTGGCGGATATTTTGAGATGGTTGATTAAAGAAAAGATTCGTTGTGAGCAACAGTCTTTCTTCTCTGTCGATCCGAATGATCCAATCAAGACGGAAAAATTAATTCTTGAGAAGATCAAAAGAGGATCTTACGTTTAAGCTGAAAACAAAGTTTAAAAAAACAAAAAGCCCACCTAAAAAGTGGGCTTTTTGTTTTTTTCATTTGAGTAAATGTGTGCTTATTGCCAGTACATGAGGCTCATGTGATTTGGATCGGCTTCTTGGGCTGAGTTAAGAACCTCTAAAAGAGCGTCGACGGTGTCTTCACCCAGAGTGACCGTCAATGCGGAACCGTTTCTGATCGTGATATCGATTTTTTTTGAGATCAAAGTTTGATCTGTGAGAACGTCAAAAAGGGCATCCAGATTTTTTCCGTAGCTAGTGGGAAGTTTGAGGGCTTCGGCGAAGATCTCGTGAAGATGTTTGGTGGACTCAATGGCACTGCCATCTATCATCAGCATAACCACTTCTTCGGATTCAAAGATGGTGGCACCTTTAATATCTCGCTGTTCAAGAGTAGGGGCTGCGGAAAACATATCCGCGTAACTTTTTGTGGGATAAGAAAGTAAAGCAGCGCAGAATGCGAGCAGTCCAAAAAGAATCTTCATAAGGTTCCTCCAAATAGATCAGGCCGGAGCATAACACAAGGAACCCTCGGAAGGAGGCTGTCAGGATTTTGAACAGTAATTCCTACAGAGTGTGAGGCGAGTGGGGTCTTGATTTTCACTATGTTTTCAATTGGCAGGCTTTAAAGCGAATAGAATGGAATTGAGGCATTTCAGCCCGGGGGCGTTGAGTTTTTTGGCGCCCAAACTTATAAGTACGTCAAAACAATGCCTATGAAGTTTCCTAAAACCTCTTTGAATATCAATAAGTCGGTCCTGCTTTCTGCAGTTTTGCACGGGGCTTTCTTTTTATTGGGTCTATCCCTGAGTGAACCTCAAGGGGAGCCTCTTCCGGTGGGTGTGGAGCTGATGTATGGCGAAGGAGGGGCGGAGCGCACTCCGAAAGCAGAGGACGTGAAGGTAGTGAAGAACAGGCCTTCTGTGATGACGAACGACTCTGCGGCGCCGACGATAAAAAGTGAAGCGGTGACCCCGGCTTTGCAGCAAGTATCTTCTTCCGGGAAAACCATGGGCTCTGTTGCGGGAACTTCCGAACGAGGCGCCTTGGAGGGACGTGAGGGGGGCGCTCAAGGCAGCGAAGTGTCTCCCGAGCAGCGCTATCTTTATGAAATCAAAAAATTGCTTGAGCGCCGGAAACGTTATCCCGTGATGGCTAAAAAAATGGGACATACGGGGAAAGTGACGATGCGATTCACGTTGGCGGCGGATGGTTCGCTGACGGCAAGTGAGATCGTTGAGAAAGCTCCTCATGAGACTTTGAATCAGGCCGCCGTGGATCTTGTGCAGGGGATCAGTGGCATGAAGCCGTTCCCCCAAGAGATTCAAAGAACCTCTTGGAGTATCACGGTGCCTATCGAGTATGTTTTAAACTGATTATTTTACTGCGTAATGCCCTGAAAGTTTGTGCAATAGTAGATGAAGAAGGTCCGTGCATGAATGCCATGGCGGAAGGTCTTCAGTTCTTCTTTTTGACAGTCATCCCACTTGGCCCATTCCATGGGATTTGTCGGGTATTTCTCCGTACTAATATAAATCGCGTTTTGTCCTTTGAGATTGTTCATCTCTTCAGGGGACTGCATCACCGTGTAGTGGCTGCGGGTAAAGTTTAACATGTAAACTTTTTGTTTTGTCGCCCACGTGGTTTGCGCAGTGGTTTCATATCGTTGGCAGGCGATGAAAGGCTTGCGTCCGCTTTCGGCGTGAATTTCGCGTTGGCGGCGATTTACATACTGTCCCAGCTCTTCCCACCCTGTGAACTCATTACTGAAGTCATAAGTGGTTTTCCATTCACCTGTAGGGTTGAAAAGATGAAAAGCTTTCGGCATCCACGGATAAATGAAGGGAGTGTAGGTGATCAATGCTAGAGGGATAAAAAAGCCCAAGATACCCCACGTGTACACCTTGCTTCGGGCTTTCACGATCTGTCGGTGTCCCCAAGTAAGTCCCTGCGACCAAATAAAGCCCGCCCCCATTAAAAGTAAGGTGCAAGCAGCCCCACTCCAGTGCGGTTTATATTCGGCAAAAAGGGGTTGTGGATAGAAGATCGCAAAAGAGGGGATTGTTAGACAAAACAGAAAACGCCAGCGCGCTTCTTTGAACTTCACAAGTGAAGTGAGGAAACTCAACACCAGCATGACATACAAGAACGGAGTATAGAACAGCAGTTGCGCGGCAAAAAAGGTGAACCAGCGGCTCACGCTGAAGGTGGATCCCGTATGACGACCATGGAACTGATATTTAAATCCTGGCCAGTCGTGGATGATATTCCACGCAAAGATCGGAGAACACAATACCGTGGCAATCAGAAAACCCACCCACGGCCATGGCGTCAGTAAGTCCTTGCGGCGTTGAGGTGTTGTCAAAAGATAAAGACCAAAACCCGGAGCAAGAAGGGCGATGATAAACTTAGAGTTCAATCCAAGTCCCATCAATATTCCCAACCACAGCCATGTTTTTTTCACGCTCCAGCGTTTGTTGTCTTCGCGCACTCCTTGCCAGAACACCCACGCGGCGGCCACCCAGCACAAAATAAAGGGAGGTTCTGGGGACGCGACATAACCACCAAATCCCCAAAAGGGAGACCAAAGCAAAATGAAACCAACAAAAATAGCCGCCCACTCATCGAAAAGGTCTTTGGTGAGTTTATAAAGAAAAACGACCGTGCCGATAAAACATAAAAAGCCAGGAAGTCGAACTCCCAAGTAGGTGTCACCAAAAAGACTTGTTGTTATCGCCTCAAGCCAAGCAATCATTCCAGGGTGATCATAGTAGGACAGTTGCAGCCATTTCGCCCAAGACCAGTGATAAGCCTCATCATCAATCAGCCCTATGTTGAGGGAAAAAAAGGCGCGGAAAAGAAGGGTCAGAATGAAGAGGAGAGTGACTTTTTGCGAAGTGCTTTGCTGTTTCCAAAACTCACGAATCACGGCTGTTTCCTTGCTATACAGTATGTCAAATCACTGTCGTAATATTTCACAGCGCGCAAGGCAACTGTTCCCGGCATGACAGAATGTGTAAAGTGTGAGAATCTTCCGCCATGAAATGGGTCCTTCTTTTTATACTGGTATTAGTGGGTGTCTCTGGTTGCCAGAGCTTTCGGTATCATGATCCGAACAAGGCCCACCATGGGGAGAATCAGTTCTTGAATAACTATGATAATTCTCCAAAAGACGGCTTTTGGAAATGGCAGTGGGAACGTTTAACCAGCACGCGTCCCCCCGAACCGCCATTTCATCCTGAGATCGTGAAGACGGACACGCAATTTCTGCAAGCCAATCGTGAGGAGTCCACTCTGACCTGGATTGGACACGCGACGTCGTTGATTCAGCTATCTGGAGTCAATATTTTGATGGACCCGGTTTTTTCTGACCGCGTATCACCCGTGAGCTTTATGGGGCCGAAGCGTTTGGTTCCTTTGCCTTTTGAGATATCTGATCTGCCCGCGATCGATGTCGTTTTGGTTTCACACGGTCACTATGATCATCTGGATCTTCCGACCTTGCGTGCACTGGCGCAAAGAGACTCTCAAACTTTGTTTTTAGTTCCTCTGGGGGATGAGGCTTTACTGAAATCTCAAGGAATAAAAAACGTCAAAGAAATGGATTGGTGGGACGAAACCAAGCTCAAAGATCTGACAGTCGTCTTAACGCCGGCGCAGCACTGGAGTCAGCGCAGTTTATTTGATCATAATAAGTCTTTGTGGGGTGGATGGTATGTGAAGAGCTCCCGGCTTCATGTGTTTTATTCCGGGGACACGGGGTATTCTCGGGACTTTCAAGATATCCGCCTGAAGTTGGGAGAGGTTGATGTGGCCCTTCTTCCTGTGGGAACTTATGAACCCCGTTGGTTTATGAAAAAACAACATGTGAATCCAGAAGAAGCCGTCCAGATTCACGAGGACTTAAAGGCAAAACTTTCGATTGGAGTCCATTGGGGCACTTTTCGTTTGTCGGATGAGGCGATGTCCTTGCCGCCCGTGGATTTGCAAAAAGCCTTGGCGGCAAAAAAAATGGACTCCAGCGTATTTCGATTGTTGAAGCACGGTGAAATTTTGAAGCTCAAAAACTATGAGAGGGTGTATGCAGAAGTTCCGCATTGAAAAAGATCTATTAGGTGAAAAAAAGGTTCCTGCCGATGCTTATTATGGCATTCACACTTTGCGAGCTGTGGAAAACTTTCAGATCTCCGGTCAAAAAATTGGCGCAAATCATTTGTTTTTGCGTGGACTGGCGTTAGTCAAAAAAGCAGCGGCCTTGGCGAATGGAGAACTGGGAACGATTTCGCAGGACGTTTCAGAGTCTTTGGTGCAAGCGTGTGACGTGATTTTGCAAAATCCTCAACAGTGGTCTTCGCAGTTTCCCTCCGATATTTTTCAAGGAGGGGCGGGGACTTCGATCAATATGAATGCGAACGAGGTCATTGCTAACATCGCGCTTGAAAAAAGAGGTTTGGAAAAAGGCACCTACTCTGTCATCAATCCGAACGACCATGTGAATAAATGCCAATCAACCAATGATGCCTATCCCACGGCCTTCCGTGTGGCTTTGTATGAACATCTGAATGTGGCCATCGCAGCGATTGATGAATTGGCGGCCGCTTTTGAAAAAAAGGGTCACGAGTTTAAGAGTGTTTTGAAAATGGGACGAACTCAGTTGCAGGATGCGGTCCCGATGTCTTTGGGGCAAGAGTTCAATGCTTTTTCTACGTTGCTGAAGGAAGACAGTCGCCTGATGAAGAGTGTGCAGAAGTTGATTCTCGAGGTGAACTTGGGGGCGACAGCGATTGGAACGGGCATCAACACGCCTCCCGAGTATGCTCCTTTGGCGGTAAAAAAATTAGCCGAAGTGACCGGTTATCCTTTCGTGCAATCTGAGGATTACATTGAGGCGACCAGCGATTGTGGAGCGTACATCATCGTCTCTGGCGCGTTGAAAAGAACCGCAGTGAAGCTCTCAAAGATCTGTAATGATCTTCGTTTGCTCAGCTCAGGGCCTCGCGCGGGCCTCAAAGAGATCAATCTTCCCGAGATGCAGGCGGGATCTTCCATTATGCCCGCGAAGGTCAATCCCGTGATTCCCGAAGTGGTTAATCAAGTGGCATTTAAAATTATCGGAAATGATCTGACCATCACTCTCGCGGCGGAGGCCGGGCAGTTGCAGTTGAACGTCATGGAGCCCGTCATCGCTTCAAGTATCTTTGAGTCCATCCATCTTTTGACTCAAGGATGTCATACATTGCGCGAAAAATGTGTTGAGGGGATCTCTGCCAATCCGGAGCGTTGTCGAAACTACGTGCTGAACAGTATAGGTATTGTGACCTACTTGGATCCTATCATCGGCCACGCGGAAGGGGATAAGATCGGAAAGATTTGTGCTGAGACCGGAAAAAGTGTGGGGGAAGTTGCGATCGAGCTGGGTTTGGTGACCCAAGAACAGTTGAACGAAATTTTCTCTATTGAGAATTTATTAAATCCGAAATACCTGGGAAAACTTGGCAAATAGTTAAGACCGAGACGAGCGGTCTTTCCAAAGAAGTTGGGGGTTGGAGATCAGAACCCCCAGCAAACCTAAAAGACATCCGATGCCCGTGGCCTTCAGACGAATCAAAGGGGTGTGAATGTCACCAGATTCTAAGCTTGGCATATCCAGGATAAGTAAAAGCATAAGAACAACGACTGCAGAACCTAACCAATAGCTGCGAGATAGGGCCCACGGTCCCCAAAAGCTGGCAATGGCCAAGATGGCAATGGCCAGCCACGGCGAATGGACTGTGATAATCACAGCTTCTGCGACAAGCACTCCGATCAAGGTTCCCAAAAAACGTTGAGCACTTCGATAGATACTTTGCCGCGTATCAGGTCTGAGGATGATTAAGACCGTTCCGACGGCCCAATAGCCGTGATCTATTTGGAAATAGTCGACGATAAGAATTGAAAGAAGAACCGAGAAGCTATAGCTGAAAGCATAGAGATGCCGATGTTTTTCTTTTGTGAGTGATTCTTTGAATGTCGTGCGAAGCCGAGAAAAGGGATTGGGATTATGACGGCGAAGAAAAGCTAATATCGACAAAAACACGACGACACAAAGGTAACCAAAGATGGCATACAGTAAAGCCGTGACAGAGTGACTTCCCAAAGATTGAGTGTAGGCTCCTGCTAGAATTTGAAAAACCCCGAACAGAATAGCTC
>NZ_JBLJBT010000029.1:0-6251 GCF_047637665.1 Bdellovibrio sp.
TTAGAGGGTCAGGACACGGTACAATAGTGTCTGAAAAAGAAGGGAGTCCTGAGGACTCCCTTGAGGTGGCCGGAATAAAAGCTAAACTATTGAACCTTAGTCAGATTGATTTTGTGACGAAGCACTTTATCCATCTGAGAACTCATCCATGAGCTGTTCTTGCACGCCTCAGGCCAGTGATCAGGATCTTTTTTGCGCATTGAGAATTCCACAATGATTGTCGCCTTTGTGGCAGAAGCTTGAGTGATGTTAAAGCTTGTTGTGCGGAACACTTCACAAAGTTCGCCGTTATAGTTATCAGACTCTTCGCCAGTGAATGAGGCCGAGCCCGTATTTCCACTAGTGATCAATTCGCTAGAGAAATGACGGAAAGTCGGTTCGGATTTCCATTTGATTCCCCCACCACAGTCCGCCGTCTGGCACTTCTTATCCCCATCAAAATTAGCAGAGATCTTTGTCCAATCATCTTGATCGATGCGGCGAGCGCAAACATTACTTCCCCAGTTGTAAGCACGGAGACCGCCGCTGTTCATGGAGTTTATTATACAGCTTAGCTTGTCGGCGTTGTCAGGACTTGTGAAGCCCGCAACAAACTCTTGGCAGTTCGTGGCGGTGTCACACGTGGTGCTTTGAGTACTGCTGCCCATGCGTTGGCAGTTGGTGCGAGAAGGGTCATTTGAATCTGTCCACTTTTTAAACGGAGCCTTCAACAACATGTCGTCAGTGATCAGCTGTCTTGGATCAAACGCGGGATCACCGTAAGAAGTTTTCACAGTGTCTTTATAAGTGCCATCGATCGTCCATGAGGAATCAATAGTGATGCCTTCCTTGCCACCACAGTTGTCAAATGCAGCTTTGCTGGCCCAAAGAGAAAAGCCTCTTCGAACTTCAGCATCTTTGGTCGCAGAGAAGTTGTTGATGAAGAAAGACGCATTTGTCCATTCAGCCTGGCACTCTGCTTGATAGTCAGCACCTTCGTTAGCACAAGGGTGAACATAACCATTGGACTGATCGTCAACGACAGACGCAGACCAAATGCCGGTCATGTCAGCAAAAGCGGCGGCCTCAGTCGTGCCGTTGTCCACGATAGATGACGGGGTGACCACGGCCACAGAATAGCTACCGCCTCCTGGAAGACTGACGGTCTGAATAGAAATAGTGCCTAAGCTCAGTGACGTGGCATTGGCTCTTGGAGCATAACCCGTTTGTTGAGTGCTTCCTGAGCCAGAGAGAGCTGTTGAGTTGGCAAAGGCCAGAGGAATCGAAGGAATGCCATTGATATAGATCCAACAACCCAAAGCTGCGCCTTCAGCCATTCCGCTGATCGTAAAGCTGAACTTACCGTCGTCACCGATGGTGCCTTCACCAGCCACATTCGGACCTGAGCCGGGAGTACAGCGCATCACTTTTGTATCAACAAAGTAGGCACCCAAACTTGAATCCCATCCCAGTGGTTTGTAATTCATGATTGTCGGTGCGCTGACGGTTCCTGAAACTGTCAGTGATTTTGTGGGCTCCGTTGAGGGTGCAGCACTATCACTGCCGCCACCGCCGGAACACGCCGCCAGCATGGACGCCGTGGCAAGGCCGGTAGAGAACTTTATCCATTTTTTCATATAAAACTCCTCCTTAAGAAGTTGTTGTTTTGTAACAAGCAAAATCTTAGTTAGGACCGAGAAGGACTTTGAGAAATCCACGTTATTCTGGACTAAAGAGATTGAAGTGAGTTGCTCAAACTTTGAGCGGAAAGGCCTTTAAGTGACAAATTTAATTGAGTTATTTTAAAAGCAGGTCCGTTTTCTGTTTTTTGGGCGACGCAAGGGAAATTGGCGTTGAAAGCTTACACTGTAAGCGCAAAAAAAAGCCCTCTGTTTCCAGAGGGCTTTTTCAGAAATATTTTTTAAAGGTTCTATTTTTCGATCTTGATGTGTTTGATCACAACGGCTTCCGCCGGGCGATCCATCGGACCTGTTTTAGAGTTCTCGATAGAGTGAACCACGTCCATTCCTTCAACAACTTCACCGAAAACAGTGTGACGTCCATCCAACCAAGGAGTCGGAACAGTTGTCACGAAGAACTGAGAACCATTGGTGTTCGGACCCGCATTGGCCATAGAAAGAATTCCAGGTTTGTCGTGCTTTTGTTGGCCGGGAGTGAACTCGTCTTCAAAACGATATCCAGGTCCACCAGTTCCGTTGCCAAGAGGACATCCGCCCTGAATCATGAAATCCTTGATAACACGGTGGAAAACCAAACCATCATAGAAAGGCTTTTTAACTTTGCTTCCTGTTTTGGGATCGGTCCACTCTTTCGTGCCTTCCACCAAACCAACAAAGTTTTCAACTGTCTTTGGAGCTTTGTCGCTCAAAAGTTTAACTTTAAAATTTCCTTTGGATGTTTCAAAAAGTGCGAACATCTCTTTTCCTTTCTTCGCTGTTCCTTTAGCGGCTTTTTTAGTTTCCTCTTTGACATCAGTTTTTGCATCTGCGCGGAAGCTGAAGGCCGCTAATAAAAACGCACAGAGGTAGATCCAAAATACCTTTTTAATATCGATATTTTTCGACATTGTATCTCCTGACTTTTGTCTAACTCTCTTACTATTAGTGAGGCTGTCTGCGAGGGTCAAGTTCCTTCAAAACGGCAATATTGGCCGCAAAGATCTCAGAAACTTCTTGAAGAAGATCTTGGGGGGTGGATTGAAGCACTAAGGCAAGAGATTGAAAGGACTCATGATTTGGTTGCAGTTCAACGAGCGACTCTGACGCAACAAGCTGAAGCATCTGCTCAATCTGACGCAGTCGCCCGTAATTTTCACTCAGAGTGGTTCCAGGATCACCTAAAGTTGCGATGAAATCTTGCGTGTGAGATGAATCCGGAATGATCTTATGACCGAGCAAATAGGCTTGAGCCGCGAGTTCAATATCGATCAATCCCCCTTCACTGAATTTGACATTAAGTACGCCGGAGTTCGGTAAAAGTTGCAGGCGGATTTTCTCAAGCTCTTCCAGTTCATCCTTGGTGAGGCCTCGGTGAATGAAAGAGTGTAAAGGCAGAACATTTTGTGCCCCCCCAATCCAACGAGCCTTTGTATAAGCCTGTCGCTCCCACGCAGACGCTTCATGCGCAAGATAGTGGATCAGATCTTTAACGGGAATAACCAAGGGCCCGGCTTTTCCCGAAGGTCGCAAACGCATATCAATCGAATAAATATTCCCACCGCGATGAGGTTCGGTGAGTCGGGTGATAAATCGTTTTGCGAGCTTAAAATCGTTTTCCGTGGGCTCCTCAGGGACTACAAAAATAAAATCCAAATCGGAACGGAATCCCAGCTCTTGGCCACCCCACTTCCCCAAGGCCAAAATCTGAATTGAAGAGGGGTAATCTTTTTTCAGGGCCCCCAGCAAAGACTCAACGATCGAGTCGGCCGTGGAACTGAGGTGACTTAAAAGGGACGGAAGATCTTTGTCCTCAAGAAAAGCACTTCCATTGATCACTTCAGAGAGCAATCGTTTTTCCGCCATCTCTTCAAGCAGAGTTCCCAGATCTTCGGACATCTTATCTTGAGCCCGGTATACAAAACTATCTAAGAGCTCCGGGCGATTGCACAAAATGCGCGACAGATAGGGAGAGTGCCCGAAGAGCCAAGCCAACTCCTGTAAAAGTTCTTTTTCCCGAATAAGCATGGCAAAAAAACTCGCTTTGGCGCGAGTGCCATGAATGAAGTCCTTAAGTAACAAAAGGCCACGACGGATGTCGCCCTTTTGCTGCTGCAAAGTATCTAGGAAGTCTGCCAAAAAAGCTTTGCGGGCAAGTTCATCACGCCCTTTATTGCGCGACAGAACCTCTTGTCCCAAAATCTCTTGCCAGAGTTCTTTAAGATCCTCTTCGGGAAGATTGAGTTTTTTGATCTCATCTTCCAAGAGAAGATCCTTGGGGGCTTCCCCGAGGAGACTTTTTACGATTTGATCGCAACGTTTCATTTCATCCGGCAAACGGGTAAGAGCCTCAAGAATGAACTTCGGATGATCTTCTTGGGTTCTTAAAAGATGAGTTTGTTCGTCGTTCAAGGCTTGGACGTAATTTTCAAGCTGACGTAGGTTCCAATAATGAGTGCGCAGGAACTGAGCCTCTTCCTGAGGAAGAAGTCCTTTTTCCTCCAACAGCTTGAGGGCCTCCGTGGTTCCCTTGACTTGCAAACCGGGATCCCGGCCTCCGTGAATGACTTGCAGAGCGTGCGTGAAAAGTTCGACATCGCGAATTCCACCGACCCCGAGCTTCAGATCAATGACGTTTTCTTGTGATCGGGCCCAGTAATGGCCTTGAATTTTCGAGCGTAAAGTTTTGAGATCTTCTAAAAGAGTAAAATCCAGATGTCGGCGAAAAGAAAACTTCTTTGCAAAACTCATCACCTCATTGATGACAAGGGTCTCACCACAAAGGGGGCGCAGGCGCACAAAAGCCAAACGTTCCCAGGTTTCTCCGTAGTTTCCATAATAGTCCTTGAATTGATCCAAAGTGGGGACGAGAGGGCCTTGTTTTCCACCGGGTCGAAGATCAAAGTCCACGCGGAAGACAAACCCTTGTGAGGTTCTTTCGGTGAGAACCTTCTGAAACTTTCGAAGGCTTGAGAGACTCACTGAAGATTCATCTTGAGCAACTAAAAGAACATCGACATCAGAACTCAAGTTCAGCTCTTGAGATCCCAATTTTCCCAACGCGAAAAGGGCTATTTTTTGTTGAGCAAAGCAAAAATCAAAGGCTTTTTGCAGTAAGGCGTCTGAGGCCTGGCTCCACTCTTTACAGATTTTTTCTGAAGACTCCGAGTTGTTTTTAGCGCAAAGAGCGCTTCGAGACCAGATCTCGTTGCGCTCTTTTCTTAACTGATCCTCGAAGGATAGATTAGTCAATGTTGTTAGACCATTTAGGTTTGTAGTAGTTAAAGTTGTCGTTGGTAACACGACGTTCTTCGGTGCCATCTACCGTCGAGATATAGATCTGACTTTTTCCGGTGCGATTGCTTGTGTACATCACAAAACGACCGTCGGGAGAAAAAGAAGGATCTTCGTTGCTGGCCATGCGTCCGTTCGCTTTTTTTGCGGAAGTCAGGCGAATCATTCCCGTGCCATCAGCATTCATGACAAAGATATCGAAGTTGTTATCACTTTGCCCTGCAAAAGCAATTTTCTTCCCATCGGGTGACCAAGAAGGGGACGAGTTAAAGACCCCGGCAAAGGTGATACGCTTTACGTTGTTGCCATCGGCGTTGGCGGTATAGATCATGGGGCGTCCCGCGCGATCCGAAGAAAAGACCAATTTGCCATCGTTAGAAATATTAGGCTCCACGTTCATGGCGCCCGCAGGGCCGTTGGTGATTTTACCTACCAAAGTTCCATCCAAAGTCATCTTATAGATGTCAGGACTGGTGCCTTGTGAAATGGTCAGATAGAGATGGCGTCCATCGGGAGAAAAGGCTGCCCCAGAGTTGATCCCTTGCCGATAGGAAACCAGAGAGCGTTTGCCGGTCGTAAGATCTAAAAGAATCATGTCGGCATTTCTGAATTTGGCGCCCACTCTTTTGACGTAAGAAGTGTAGGCGACCTTCTTTCCATCCGGCGACCAGGCGGGAGAAATAGAGATGCTGCGATGGGAAGACACTTGATCCATATTGGCACCATCCCAATCCATCACGAAAATTTCTTTGGCTTGTCCGCCACCGCGGTCTGAAGAAGCCACCACGCGAGAAAGGAAGGGCCCTTCTTGTCCGGTGAGAGCTTTCAGAACGTCGTTAGAAAAAGTATGCGCAATACGACGGGCGCTGGAAAGAGGCCCCTTGTATTTCTTGCCAAGAACCAGATTGGCTCTTGGTACGTGATAAGTATAAGTCTCAAGAGTCACTTCGTTGCCTACAATCGAGTATCCAGCACGGATCAGGAAGTCGGCTCCAATCGCAGACCAGCTTTGGAACTTAAATCCGTTGGGTTGCCCAGGGGCTGGCATCAAGCCTGTTTTGCTGGTGTCTTCCAAAAAGGCACTTTGATTAATGAATTGGAAGTAAGAAGACACAGAAAGATCATTGGTGATGGTGTTAAATAGCTCAACGCCCACAGACTGATATTTCGAAGCCGTCGTGGGGGCGCCAAAATATTGCAGAGGAGGAAACGCCGCCAAACTTTTTTTGGTGCGAGCTTCTCCCAGTTTAATGTAGATTCCGTTTTCTTGGGCTTGCGCGAAAACAGGTGAAAGTCCAAGGA
>NZ_JBLJBT010000030.1:0-88935 GCF_047637665.1 Bdellovibrio sp.
GCCTCAGCTCCTGCAGCCATTGCGCGGCTATTGCTAACGACTTCGGCCAACATTAATAAAGATACAATGAACGTCTTTTTCATACTCAGTCCCCATTGTGTTGTTTATGTCCTGGGGATTTTTAAGCTCTTTCAATAAATTATAAAAGGGGATATTTTTTTATTATCTTTACTTCACGATGGACATGACCGACATGAGTTGCCTTGTTCAGTACCTGCACAGTCTCTCGCGCTTAAAATGAATTTAAGGGATCCGAGGATTGGAATAGATGTTACATCGCCAATACGGCCTTCTGTGATCAAGTTTGCAGAACCTGGGGTTGGCGAGCATGTCTGTGCGGAAGGTAAACACAATCTGGTCAGAACCTTTTATGCTGACAAATTGTATCTGCAGAAAGGTTACTAAAGTAGCCAGTCAATTTCGGACATAAAAAAAGCCGACTTATTCAGTCAGCTTTTTTATTTGGTGCCCCGCGAGGGACTTGAACCCCCACGCTTGCGCACTAGATCCTAAGTCTAGCGTGTCTGCCAATTTCACCAGCGGGGCACACCTTATTTGCGAATGTCAGTGATAGCTTAAGTCGCTATCGGGTTGCAAGGAAAATTTCACGGTAAAGACCGCAAAATCCTGCGTTGAAGGCCGATTATTTCTCGGCGATCAACTTTTTGTAGTCTGGAGCTCTCATAAGGTTTGCGAGTTCCTTTTCAGTATCCATCTCGATACGAACAAGCCAGCCCTCATTTACGGGGTCGTCGTTCAATACAGAAGGGTCGTCGCCCAAGCTGGTATTCACTTCGATCACAGTGCCTGAAACTGGGGCATAGAGGTCGCTGACGGCCTTTACGGACTCAACAACGCCGAAAGTTTGGCCTTGAGTGATTTTTTGACCTTCTTCTGGAAGCTCCACGTAAACGATTTCGCCAAGAGAGTCTTGCGCAAACTCTGTGATTCCCACAGTGACGATGTTCTCGTCAACTTGAGCCCACTCGTGTTCTTTTGTGTAATAGTAGTCTTCAGGGATGTGAAATGCCATGTTCGGCTCCTTATTTCTGAACAAACGGGGTTTTTACAACCACCGCCTTAACTTTACGACCGCGGATATCGAGAAGGAATTCGGTTCCTTCTTTTGCGTGAGCTAAATCGATATAAGCAATACCAACAGGCTCATCCAAGGTCGGAGAATGTGTACCACTAGTTACCTTGCCGATTTCTTTGTTGTCAAAAGAAAACAGGCTGTAACCCTGACGAGGAATGCCCTTCTCAAGCATCTTAAATCCCACAAGATTTCTTGAAAGACCGGCCTCTTTTTTGCCAACGATCAAGTTCTTACCCATAAAGTCTTTTTTGGCAGGTTTAATCACCCAACCAAGACCGGCTTCGTATGGATTCGTCGTGTCATCGATTTCGTGCCCGTAAAGAGAATACTTCATTTCTGTACGGAGGGTGTCGCGGGCGCCCAAGCCAATAGGCATGACTCCCAAGTCTTTTCCTTGCTCAAGCAAAGCCATCCACAAAGCCACAGTGCCGCCGGCCTCCACGAACACTTCACAGCCTTTTTCGCCGGTATAACCCGTGGTTGCGACCATGATTTTGTGATTTTGGAATTGACCGTGCTGAACAGTGAAAGGCTTCATTTCGCCGACCTTCATTCCAAGCACGCGATGGCAAAGCTCTAAAGCTTTCGGTCCTTGGATGGCGATTTGCCCCCAAAGATCACTTTCATCGGTCATGTCGGCGCCCTTATTGTGTTTCGTCATCCAGGCAAAGTCTTTGTCTTTGTTAGAGGCGTTGACGCAGACAAGGTAGTCTTCATTCTTTTTCAGGCAATAGACGATGATATCATCGACCAAGCCACCTTGGTCATTGGGAAGCAAAGAGTACTGGGCTTCGCCATCATTCAACTTAGAGACGTCGTTGGTCGTCAACCACTCGAGAGTTTCGAGGGCCTTCGGGCCTTTTACGCGGACTTCTCCCATGTGGGAAACGTCGAAGAGGCCGACGTTTGTGCGCACATTGTTGTGCTCTTCACGAAGACCGATGTATTGAACGGGCATATACCAGCCGGCAAAGTCGACCATGCGGGCGCCCAACTTTTCATGTGTTTCTGCGAGTGGTGTCTTTTTCATGGGCCGAGTGTCCTTTTCCCAAGGCAGACAGTCAAGTCGCTGTGTGCTTGCCCGCAAAAATGGCATCGTGTTATGGATGTGCCTTCATGGTTAAACTCTCTCGCCGTATGCAGCTTATTTACGATCATCTTCTTTCGGGAGAGCCCGTGTGGGACTTCTGTTGTGATCACGGTTACATGGGACTGAATGCCTATGAAAGTGGCTCTTTCCCGGAGGTTCATTTTGTTGATCAAGTGGAGCATATCGTAGGGCAGCTCCAGAGCCGCTTTCAATCTGAGTATTTACGCCCGGATTCGACGTCGCGGGCCTACTTTCACGCATTGCCAGGAGAGGATCTTCAAGAGGTTCTGCGCGGAACTGCCGTGATTGCGGGCGTCGGCGCACACACCATTCATAAAATTGTGGGGTCTTTGTATCGTCGAGAGCTCTTGCTAGTCTCCCGGTTGATTTTGTGTCCACAAAGAGATGAGGAAAAGCTCGTAAAAATGCTGGATTTTGAGCTTCGGGACAACTTCAAGTTGTGTAATGTACATTACGAAGTTGTAGAGCGTGGCCGTGTTCGTAAGTTATTGATATTCGATAAAAATGATTAATTTCTAGAATTAAAATGACGCACCCCGAATGGCATTATTAAAAGTTCGTAAGGTGTGAACAAAATATTGATTAATGGGGGCCCTATACATAAATGTGTCCACATGCAGGAAGTAAATAAAAACTCAGATTTTAGACAGTTTCTTGAAGATGAATTGGCTCGTCGTAGCCAGAACTATCCCCGTTACTCATTGCGTGCGTTCGCCCGCCATTTGGAAGTGGACTCGTCATTCTTGTCCAAGATTCTAAACGGCAAAAGAACTGTCACCATGAGAACTATTCGTATGTTTGGGGAGCGTTTGAACCTCACTCCGGACGAGCTTCTGCGCTTTGGCGAAATCAGCCGTGAAAAGAAGATGAAGCGTAAACTAGAGCGTCTTTTGGAGAGAATGCCCACGGAAGAGCGTGAGCAATCCACCATCACGATCACCGTGGATGAGAATCGTCTGACGGAAGCCAAAGAAAAGATCAAAGCTTTCCGTAAAGAATTAGCTCAGTTCCTTGATGCGGGTGTGGCAGAGGGAAAAACTTATCAAATTTCTGTTTCTCTTTTTCCTGTCGCTGGATTCGGCATTAACGACTAAAGAGTTTTGATCACAAAAAAATGATCTTGAATGAACCGAGCCTCTAGGGCTCGGTTTGTTTTTTTAGAGCCCATGACAAGCGGGAATAGTCAGCTCCTTAGTCACAGGCTTGATGTTGTCATAGTCATCGGAAAGCTGATACTCGATAGCGACTGTCAATCCGCAAACTTCGCAGCTTTTTAGTTCCATTAAATCATGAGCACCACTGCGATACTCGTAGGCGTTGCGAGCGAAGTCTTTCTTCAAAGACTTACAGACATCATAAAGATTGCCAATGTAACAGGCCTGGATGTTATAGCGGCCTCCCCAGAAAGAAGAGTCCTTAAAAGAGTTGAGCGTGTAAACGATTTCACCATCTTGAATGATGTCTGTTTTTACGTGCGTTTTCGCGGCCAGAGCTGAAGTCGAAAAAAGAAGAGCACAGAGTGCGACAATCAGTTTCATAAGAACCTCACTGAAAGCACTCTTATAACAAGCCCCAGAAGGGCTATCAAGACGGGGCGGCCAGGACCGTGAAATTTCTAGAAGGTGTCTTAATCTTCGACGATTTTTATCTCGCTTTGCACGCGCAGTTCGTTAGAGACCTTCTGGAGGGCCTCGGGCGTTTCAATCAAGGCCCCGCGGGGTATTTCCTGGCGCAACCCTGTTTTGTGCATCCATGCGAGGAACTCTCGTTCAGGGCTACGACAAATCAACTGGCGGTCTTTGCCTTTTTCTTCCAGGTGGTCACCGACGACACGGGCTAAGTTCGTCATCTTGGGCGGAGCAGTTTTTCGCATTAGAAGATAGCTCATCGTTAAAGTACGGTTTTTCATAGGGAGCTGTTCTTCCAGCTTTTCAAACCACGCCGGGGCTTGAAAGTGAACACGGTCATGACACCAATCGTGTTTTGATTGGGTCAATAAAGGGCAAGGGCCTTCGTGAGTGCAGGGGGCCCATACGTGATAACCTTGCGCTAAAAGTTTTTGACGAAGTTCTAAGAGCTTTCGACCATCTTGTTGAGTTGAAGGTTCAACCAACATCAAGGCCTCGCATTGCAAGGCCCACTCAGGAAGAGTGGAAAGTTCCGTCAGTGAGTATGAAAAAACCGCGAGGGTTTTCAGAGGATTTTTAAGTTTGGGCGCACTGAAAGTACGCTGCCATTCTTCGGCTTTGAATTGAGTGAAGAAGGTTTCAATGATCTTTTGAGGTTCCGCCGCACGTTCGATCAGGCGAAACTTGAAAGGATGTACTTCAGAAAGCACCAAGGAAGCGGTGGCTAGGCCCGCTCCAAAATCAATCACCTCGTCGAGCCCACGAAAGAAACCACGTGCCTGTGCTTCCGCTGCAATTCGACGCAGGCGAGTGGCATTTAAAGGAAGATAGTAACAGAGATACGCTACCTGAGCCCAGGTCTCATGCCAGGGCGTTTGATCCTCGGGCTTATGAATGAAGTAGTCCGACAATGCCAGGACACATTTGGCCAAGGCCTTAGAGTCTTGCAGGGAAAGCTTGTAACTTTCCAGGGCATGAGTCAGAGAGGCTTCAAAAGAGGCGGGATAAGACCATTGTTTTTGCATGATCCGATTTTACAGCGAAGACAAAGCCTTTAGCAAATCGTCAGGCAAAATCTCGTCCATGCAGCGAGGGTCCACGTGATCAGGATCCTGGTGGGTCGGCATGAAGATATGCACTTTTTCTCCACGAGCCGCCCAACGTCGCGGGTGTTGCACACGAACAGGAGAGTAGATCCCTAAAACCGGGACCCCGAGGGAAGCTGCGATATGCGCAACCCCGGTGCTGGGGACGATCACGGCTTTGGCGTGTTTTAAAACTGTGAATAGCTCTGCAGGCTGTAATTGGTTTTGCAGGGAAAGAACACGAGAATGGTTTTTAAAATATTCTTTGATCTTGGTAAGCCAAGGTTCATCAGCGGGGGTGCCGGTCAGAACCACTTGCGTGGTTTCGGCGGCCTTTTCAATGAACTCGATATAGCGGGCCGTCGGCCAGTTCAGTGCGGAGCCTGCCATCCCGGGATGCACGACGAGGTAATGCCCTGGTTGCAAGTGATGTTTTTCCAGCAGGGCGAAGTTTGCAGGGGCTTGCAGTTTTAGGACGGGCGTTTTTTCCTGAGTCACTTCTTCTTCGATGGAAAATGCATGAAGCAGAAGATCCAGATTGTAGTCAGCTTCGTGTTGCGTCGCTAGGCTGCGACGTTGGCGAAGACCATGATTCAAAAAAAGAAAGCTATGCCACTGGGATTTCACTCCGGCGCGAACAGGAACTTTCTCTGCCCAAAGGGCATAGCTGACCCACCACGGGGCTTGAAAGCTCACGGCAACATCAGGTCGATAGTTGCGAAGAAATATTCTTAAATCTCTTAAGGATTCTTGCCAGTTCTCTTTGGAAAGTTCGAGGTATGTGCGTGGAGGCTCGGCGTGGTCGGGCACAAAACCCAGGCCTTTGGAGATCACCCACTGCACCTCACAGTCTTTTAAAAAAGAAACCTGATCGACACACAAGGTGCAGATCAGGTCGCCAATTTTATCAAGTCTGATAAGAAGAACTTTCTTTTTCATCAAGTTCTATTTTATTTGTACTCTTCAATGGAAGGGCAAGAACAAATCAAGTGTCTGTCGCCGTAAGCGTTGTCAACACGACCTACGGTCGGCCAGTACTTGTTACCGCGCAACCATTCCACTGGATATACCGCTTCCTCGCGGGAGTAAGGGTGATTCCATTCTGGCATCATCATCATCTGAGCCGTGTGAGGAGAGTTCTTTAAGGCATTGTTCTCTTTGTCCACTTTTCCTGATTCGATCGCAGAGATTTCTTTGCGAATGGTGATCATGGACTCGATGAAACGATCCAATTCTTTTTTGGGCTCAGACTCTGTCGGCTCGATCATCAAGGTTCCCGCAACAGGGAAGCTCATAGTCGGAGCATGGAAGCCATAGTCCATCAAACGTTTTGCAACATCCGTGACGTCAATGCCGGAGACCTTTTTGATGTCACGAACATCGACGATACATTCATGGGCCACCAAGCCGTTTTTGCCTTTGTATAAGACTGGGTAATGAGGTTCGAGCTTCTTAGCGATGTAGTTGGCGCTCAAGATGCTGACCAGAGTGGCTTTGCGTAAACCCTCTGCTCCCATCATTGTGATGTAGGCCCAAGAGATTGGCAAAATGCTAGCACTTCCCCAAGGAGCCGACGTCGTTGCAGAAATTCCTGTTGCAGGACCGCACTCGGGAACCAAAGAGTGTTTAGGCAAGAAGGGGGCTAAATGCGCTCCCACGCCGATCGGGCCAACACCAGGTCCGCCACCACCGTGAGGAATGGCGAAGGTCTTATGCAAGTTCATGTGAGAAACGTCAGGACCGAAAGTTCCTGGGCGACACATGCCGACTAGGGCATTCATGTTCGCGCCGTCCATGTAAACCTGTCCGCCGTTATCGTGGATGATCTTGCAGATCTCTACGATCCCTTCTTCAAACACGCCGTGTGTGGAAGGATAGGTGATCATCAAAGCCGCCAAGTTATCGCGGTGTTGTTCGGCTTTAGCCTTAAGATCCGCGACATCGACGTTTCCATGATCGTCACAGGCAACAACAACGACTTGCATGTTCACAAGTGCTGCTGAGGCAGGATTGGTTCCGTGCGCTGATGAAGGAATCAAACAAATATTGCGGTGACCCTGGCCGCGAGATTGGTGGTACTTACGAATCACCAAAAGACCCGTGTATTCCCCTTGAGAACCGGCATTGGGTTGCAAGCTCACAGCTGCGAAACCAGTGATGTCAGACAACTTCTTTTCAAGGTCATGAATCATCTCAATCAAACCTGCCGCTTGCGAAGTGGGCGCAAACGGATGAAGTTTGCCGATCTCAGGCCATGACACAGGAACCAGTTCCGTTGTTGCGTTAAGCTTCATCGTGCAGGATCCCAACGGAATCATCGAGTGAGTCAACGTCAGATCTTTGTTTTGCAAAGAGTGGATATAACGAAGCATCTCTGTTTCGCTGTGGTGAGAGTTAAACACCATGTGCGAAAGATAAGTCGAAGTGCGAGTCAGATTTGCTGGCAGTTCCACATCTTTCATGGCTTCGTCGATAGAGAGAGCTGTGAAGTTGGTCGCGGTCCCTTGATTGAAAGCCGCCCAAATTGCCTGGACGTCTTCAAGGGTTGTTGTTTCGTTTAAAGAAAGACCGATCTTACCACCACCGAAGTTACGGAAGTTCATTTCCATTTTTTCAGCTTGGGCCAGAATCGCCGTCGCTTTGTCCGTCGTTACGGTGAGAGTATCAAAGAAAGGGCCTTTGGCGACAGAGTAGCCCAGCTTCTGCAAGCCTTCGGCTAAAATTCCGGTCAGGCGTTGAAGACGTAATGCAATTTTCTTAAGTCCTTGAGGACCGTGGTAAACGGCATACATGGAAGCCATGTTCGCCAAAAGAACCTGCGCGGTACAAATGTTGGAAGTGGCTTTTTCGCGGCGGATGTGTTGTTCGCGAGTTTGCAAAGCCAAGCGTAAAGCGCTCTTGCCTTGCGAGTCCACGCTGACGCCGACCAAACGACCGGGCATCAAACGTTTGTAGGCATCTTTCGTCGCCAAGAACGCCGCATGAGGCCCGCCGTAACCGAGAGGCACACCGAATCTCTGTGAGTTCCCGACAACCATGTCAGCTCCCCATTCACCTGGAGGAGTCAGAAGAGTCATCGCCAAAAGGTCCGCAGAGGCAGTCACCAGAGCACCATGATCTTTGTATTTCTTGGCAAGAGCCGAGTAGTCTTCGATCAAACCGTGGGTGTTAGGATATTGGAAGAAAACGCCGAAGACGGGTTTCGCGAAATCATATTTCGCTGGGTCCATCACGATCATTTCAAAACCCAAAGGCTCTGCGCGAGTGCCCATCACGTCAATCACGTGGGGATGCATGTCGGGGGAGACCACGAAAGCATTCGCTTTGTTCTTACAAAGAGAGTGCGCCATGAACATCGCTTCAGCCGCCGCGGTCCCTTCATCAAGCAAAGAGGCGTTGGAAATTTCCATGCCCGTCAAATCACTGACCATCGTTTGGAAATTTAAAAGAGCTTCCAAACGACCTTGAGAAATTTCTGGCTGATAAGGCGTGTAGGCTGTGTACCACACCGGGTTTTCAAAGATGTTTCTTTGAATCACGGTCGGCGTGATGGTGTCGTGGAAGCCCATGCCGATGTAGCTTTTGAAGACTTTGTTTTTTGAAACCATCTGTTTCAAGTAATTCAAAAGACCGTACTCAGAGATTCCAGAACCGACATCTTGATATTGATGTTGGCTGCGAATTTGCGCCGGAATCACTTTGTCCGCCATTTGCTCTAAAGAGTTAAAGCCCAACGTCTTCAACATCTCGTGAATGTCAGAATCAGTAGGACCAATATGACGAGGAATAAATTCATTTTTTGGGGAAAGATCTTCGATTTTCATGAGCACCTCAATTGACCCGACGAGACTAGCACACCCCCCTAGGGGAGTGAAAGATTTGTAAGTGCGCAGATCAGCTAATGCGAGGCGAAATGGGGATCTGTCGCGGAAAAGCCCGACGTTATACATAAAAACATATTTATATGGAGCATCTAAAAAACTAAGACTAGTTTATATGCCCTCGAGCTGAGAGCGACACTCGGATATGACTTTATTTCGAGGGGTTCCGCGCTCGCAGGAGCGAACGAGGTCACGAACTAATTTGAGTTTGTGGGTGTCTTGCTTTAGAGCATCCCAGCGCAGCCCAAAAGAGGAAATTTCTTTGAGCACGGCGAGTTCCAGTTTTATGGCCAAGGTCATCTTGTTGGTTTTTTGTTCAGAGTTTTTTGCTGTCTGCTCAATCTGGGCAAGCACACTGCGCAGAGAGGCCGGGAAGAGTTCTGAAAGAAATCCGATCTCTTCAAGTCTCAATCGAAACAAGGGATCTTCCAGAGCGCGAGCGCCTTCTTGTTTATAGTAGGCGGTTAAGTACGAGGTTCGCTCATTGCTGAGGCGCTCTCGGTCCATGCGAATGGGATTGCACAAGGTTGTGCAGAGTGAGGGCATGGATTTTAGAGAGAGCTCAGTGGCCAGTTGATCAAATTGCCCTAGTTCTTCCACATAGTTCACCCCAATGCGAGTGAGATCTTTGAGGTTCGGGTTGACGGCGTCGTCAGTCCTTGTTTTGGAGTCTTCTGACGAAGAAAGAGTTTTTGTCGCTTTGACTGCAGAAGTTTTCTTTCCCACCGGGGGCTCTGGCGTGACCGCTTTGGTGAGTTGTTCGATGGTGTAGTAAGAGATTCCGGTGAGGCCGACAACGGCGCAAAAGAAAGCTCCGAAAAGGAAGAAACCAAGATATTTGAAGATGCTTTTTACGAGCTTCATGATCGTTCTATGAATATCAAAAAGAGAGGGCTCTGTCAGCGCTCGGGGCCCTGGACCTGGCCGAAAGAAAATAAAAAACCCACGACCAGAGAGGCAGTGGGTTCTTCGTCCTTGCTAAAGATCTGGCTTTAAGACTTTTTAGCCGCTTTTTTAGTTGCTTTGCGAGCCACAGTTTTCTTGGTCGCTTTCTTGGCTGTCGTCGCTGCTTTTGGTTTTGCAGTTGCGGCTGTCTTTTTCACAGAAGCTTTTTTTGTCGTCTTTTTGAAAAGAGTTTTTTCAAGCTTTGTTTTTTGCGCGATCGCTTTCTTTTTGTAGGCCGCGATGTTTTTTTCCAAACTGTCTGCAGATTTTTTGATCTTCGCGATGGTGCTGTTCACTTCTTTTTCAAGTTTCGCTTCAGAAGTTCCAAGAACCTTCACGATCTCTTGATATTTCTTCCAGGCCAACTCGATCTTTTGATCTTTTTGTTTGTCGAAGCGATTTTTCAGTTCAGACTCTTTCTTTTTGATCTCGTCATTGAGCTTTTGGAAATTTTCAAGAAGGTTTTGAACGCCTTTTGTTTCAGACAGATTTTCCAAGATTTTTTGAAATGCGGGTGTCGCCACAAGAGTCTCCTTTGTTTGCCGAACCTAACATACACCTGGAAGGGCTGAAATGAAAGCCCCCCAGACTTATTTTGACTCAAAATTAATAGTTTCTAACCAAACTTCACGCTGAGCGGAAAACTGACCCGGGAACTTCTCAAGACCCTTCTCGCGAAGTTTCATCGCGTACTCAGTCATGTAGAGTTTCATGTGCTCTTCATCTTTAAGTTTATAGATGATTTTAACGTCTTTACTCGAGGCTTCCATATTGCCCCCTTTACGCAGGCACATTTCAGCAGAAATAAATCCTGGCAGCGTCAGCATTTCAGGAATGTGTTCGCTTTTAAGCCAGTCAACGTACTCAGTATAAACTTCGTGTCGAACCATCAGGTGGACAATATAAGTAACCATGATTTCCCTTACAGAGTGAATTTGAAGTCCTTGATTAACATACCGGGAACCTTTTTTCCACCGAAAGAGCGGCTTTCATAGGTGGAAACCATGGGGTCCACGGCCTGGAATTCAGTGATGGCCAAAAGATTCGGCCCCCAACAGTCATAAAGACTCTCATCAAACCGTAAATCGGCGATGGGAGCGATAATCTCGCCATTTTCCACCCAAAAACACGCATAGCGGGTCATTCCTGTAATGCGGGCGTTCAAACGATCGGACCAGTTCAAGTAGTGAAGATTGGAAAGATAAAGGCCCGTTCCCAGTTCTTTAAGAATATCTTGTTCTTTTAAAGAACCAGGGAGGATCTCTAACGACCGAGGCGCCTCATAGGAGTCTGCGGCATTTCCTTGAACCCCATATTCTTTCGCAGAACGACTGCTGGTCATAAAATTTTTGAGTTCTCCGACCGAGATCAGCTCCAGGGTTTCGTCAGCCAGTTCTCCTAAGGAGTTGAATCGGTGAGTCAGCCCCAGACCGTAGTTTTCACGAAGAGAAAGCAATTTTGAAAGAGACTTTTCTTTTTCAGCCAGCTTCTGTAAAGCGCTGCCTCCTTGTTTGTAGGCATTGAAGCTCAAGGCACCCCAGGAAAGCATCGAAGCCATCTCGGCCACCGCCCCTGGAGCAAGATAAGTGCGGTAAGCGCCGGGCTTAAGAGTTCTCTTTGGACGGTCCATCAGGTTGAGTTGATTTTTACTAAGCGCCAGATTGGCCTCGAAGTCCTTTTGGTTCCACTCTGTTCCCGCGTAAACCGACTTCACCGCCTTTTCGCCATGGTAAAGAGAATAATCCATAAAGAAGTTCTCTGTAGCAAACCAGTGACTTTGTCCTTGTGAGTTTTTATTGGCAGAGATCAACGGACCTCCGCAGTAAAGACCCGCCAGATCGGTGCCTTGGGCGGGCCGTGTGATGGCGGAAATCACTTCTTCGTCAGGCAGCAGAGCTCCTTTGAAGGTGTTGTCACTGGTGCCGTTGTTTTTAATAGGGACCTGATATGGATCTTCCGGCAGAAGATCACATTCTTTGCGAGCTTGAGAAAGCCAGAAGTCGGCGCGTTTCTTGTCTTCATCGACTTGTCCGGTGATAGAAAAACTGACGTGAGCCGTCTTTCCCTCTTTTTGCAAAAGCAGCCCCAGGGTGCGCTGTTCAACATGGGTGTTTTGGCGAACCTTGTTGCCATTAAAACGTACAAACAGCGATTCTTCGGCATTCAGATTCACGTTGGCTTGCTCGCCGCTTTTGAGTTGTCCTAAAAGATAATCTGCAACTTGATGGAAGGACTGTTTCATATTCTCGGTAAAATTCATAAAATCTCCAAAGGCTTAGGCGCCGAAAACTTCCACGTTCGCAAACAGGCAGTAAGGCGTTGTGTGTCCCACGCGAATCACTTGATTGGGTTCACCCTTCCCGCAGTAAGGGGAACCGTAGGTTTCGCGGTTTTCGCTGACCGCCTTCAGACTGTTCCAGAACTTCACGGTGGTGCCGCGATAGTTGGGATTTTTAAGTGTTTTAGTCAGTTTGCCATTTTCAATAAGTTTTGCGTATTCACAGCCGAATTGAAACTTGTTGCGATAGTCGTCGATGGACCAAGATTTATTGGCCATCATGAAAACACCGCGTTCGACGGAAGAAATCATATCTTCCAGTTTTGAGGTTCCAGGTTCAAGATTGATGTTCGCCATACGATCAATCGGCGCTCGATTCCAAGAAGCGGAACGGAAGTTGGCAACGCCGGGAAGCTCTAAGCGAGATTGGGACTCCAGGCCGCCCAGGCCTTTGAGCAAAAGACCGTTCTGAATCAGAAACTCTTTGGTCGCTTGATGGCCTGAATCATCAAAAGCATAGGACGCCAAAGCATCGGGAATTGTCGGATCAAAAGTGACGTTCATCAACGGCGAGCCGTATTGAAGTTTGCCGAAGTCATCGGGTTTTACAAAACTCCAGCCGGCGTAGTTTCTTTCGTCTCCTAAAATACGATCATATTCCAAAGGATGTCCGATGGACTCGTGAACTTGCAAAGTCATCTGATCGGGCGCGAGCAAAAGATCCATGGTCGTGTCAGGGCAGTTGTCGGCAGAGACAAGCTCTAGGGCTTCTTCGGCAATGCGCTGGCAGCGCTCTAAGATGCTGGCCCGATCAAAAACTTCGGCACCGACTTGCAGACACCGCGCCAGTCCCCCGCTGTCAGATCGTGTTTGGGTTTCGCTGCCAGTTCCGGCGGTGGTGGAAAAGTCTGTGCTGACGATTGAAAAGTGTTGATCCACTTCTGAGCCCGAAGAACTGATCGAGTGAAAAGAGGTTTCAACGATCATCGTTGTGGCCGAGCGGCTCAAGATTTTGTCAGAGATCTTCATGGCCTTGGTGGCTTCGATAAAAATATCGGTGATTTCTTTGGCGGAAAATGAGTCCAAAGGTTTAATGACCGGAGAACGATAGGAGCCTTGAGCCAGTGGGCGATGTTCCAAGGAAAATTCATGAACTTTATAGGCTGAGGCCGATTTGGCCATGGACACCGCTTTGGCAAAGGCTCTTTGAATTCCGGAGGGGCTGAGATCACTGGTGCCGGCAAAACCAAAATGACCCTCGACCAAAACCTCGATCATGACCCCTTGATCAAAAGAGATGCTATTGCGATCGGCCTTCTCATCGCGAATCGTGCGGTAGGTAGTTTTTTCTGCGACGTGACGTAAACTGACCCAGTCAGCTTGGTTCTTGAGCGAACTGAGGGTGTGTTGCAAATCAAACATATCGGGATCCTTTCCTCAATGTCCTCCGCCTCGGGGGGCGACAAGGGACTCCTTTCCATTAAAGGATGCGACCTCAAAAAACAACTCGGAAACGTCCAAATATCCAAAGTCGCGTCCAGTAATACCCGACGAATTTTGTCAGGGAGGTAGTGGCAAAAAATCTTGGCAAGGCCTTTGCTTTAATAAAAAGGCAGGAGGTGGCTGGTGTCATAAAGACCCAGTTCAAAAAAAGGCGGGAATTATGAGAATCATTTGGGCTTTAATCACAACAATGTTTATCGCGATGTTAACTCACTTGGGGGCGGCTCAGGCGGCAATCCCGACTCTTCCCGTATGCGCTTTGGCCAGCGAGGGCATCTATCAAGGTTATTGGGTGAAACACCGTATCTACGTTAATGAAGATGTGGTTTTTGGCGCTAACGACATGGATTCCATCCTCTCTCAACTTGAAAACTTGCGTGAGCAGGGGCTTTGCCGCTAAAGTGGCAGAGCTTTGACACGAAACGATTATCTAAATCACATTTGGAAGCCTTATCCCGCGATGCCATATTCTTCTTTGGCGGCGGGGCGTATTTATCGAATTCAAAAAGAAGGGGAGTCTTTAGATCTGACTCTTCTGCGTGATCAGAAAACCCATAAAATCCATTTTGAAAAGGGCCCTCCTTATTCCGAGTTTTTACAGGAAGGGGATCTGGTGGCCGTTGTGTCGGCAGCAGAGATTTGCCTGTTGGCTCCGCAAAAACAAGCTTTGCCTCCGCGACATTTTCAGAAGGATCTTTTTGAAAAGTGGTCGCTTTATCTTCAGGCCTTACGAAACTTTTTTCAGCAGCAGGGTTTTTTAGAGTTGCGCACACCTTCTTTGGTGGCGTGTCCTGGGACGGAGCCCAGTTTAGATGTATTTGCGACCCCACTGAAGGTCGGCTCGTTTCAGAAGAAACTTTTTTTGCCGACCAGCCCTGAGCTGCACTTAAAAAAAGCCCTGTCCTTGGGGGCGGAAAAGATTTTTGAAATCGCCAATTGTTATCGGAACGGCGAAGTCACCGAACGACATCAGCCTGAGTTCTTGATGCTGGAGTGGTATCGCGCTTATGAAAACCTGACGAGCATCAAACAAGATGTTCAGAATCTGATCAGTCACCTAGCCTCGGCGTTGCGACTGACAGGTCCAGAAAAAGTGCGAAGTTATAGTGTGGCAGAGCTTTTTAAAATTCACTGTGATTTTGATTTTCTCCCGACCACCACCCAAGAAGAGCTCAAGGCGTTGGCCCATAAGCTGGGTGTTGACGTGCGCAGTGCTGAAAGTATCGATGATTTTTTCTTTTTGATTTTCATGGAGAAAATTGAATCGCAGTTGCCTCCTGATGAGTTGATTTTTGTCGAGAAATATCCTCCCTATCAGGCGGCCTTGGCGCGTTTGACTGATGACGGGTGGGGCGATCGCTTTGAGGTGTACTGGAAGGGCCTTGAACTTGCCAACGCCTTTCATGAATTGAATGATCCCTCTCTTCAGCGGCAGCGTTCGAATGAAGATCTGCAAAAGAAGAATGACCTTGGTAAAGAAGCCATCACATTGGATGAGGAGTTCTTTGTTTGTCTTGAAGCGGGGATGCCTCCCAGTGGCGGCATTGCGCTGGGAGTAGAGCGCCTTTTCATGGCTTTTGAGGGAATCTCAGAGATTTCAGAGCTGCGACTTTTCCCGTGGCGTTCGCCCAATTCTTAAACACCCCTTTGTCTTTTCTACAAGGCCACGGTGGACAGGGGCCTTGTGGCGCGAACCTATTGTCAGAAATCCTTTCAAGGTGTGGCACTCTTCCTGCTTAGCTTCAGGTGAATCATTTTTTGGAGGATCCATGAAAAAAGCTTTGCGTCGGTGCATTTTTGCTGTGAGCTTTGTGACATCGCTGTCGGCAACAGCATCGGTCTGGGAAGATTCCGAGACGTGGAGCCCGGCCTGGGAACAAAAGTATTCAGAGTGGATTTCTCAGTCTTTCAATGAAGACTTCTTCATGGTGGGAAAATATCAAGGTATTCCGACGGACTGTGCGGATGCAGTTTATATGTCACGGGCCATTTTCGCCTATGAAAATAAACTTCCCTTTGTGATCAAAGATCCCACCGGAGGGTCCGCCAAGTTGACCAACAAAATGTCCCGCTTTGACTCGGAAGCTGACGAGTTTAAGCGTGTTCGTAAGTTTTTGCTTTTCTTGGCAGATGTCGCAAGCACGAAGTCTTTACCCAATGATTCTTATCCGGTCTCTATTAAGAGGGACTATGTTCGTCCTGGTGCCATTTGGAGTCGCCCCCGTATCACGAAAGACAATGTCTTCCGTCGTATTTTTGGCGGAACTGTTCAAGAAGATCCTGGCCATGCTGAACTTGTTAAAGATGTGTCAGACACGGGGGCCGTTTTCTTGATTGGCTCCACAGTGCCTCAAGCGGTTAGAAAGCTTATTTCGACTTCCAGTTTGGTGTTTATGCCTGTGGAACAAAGTACCGGTTTGCGTGCTTGGATGGCTCCAGAGCAGTACTCTTTAAAGAAAGAAGAATTGCCGGGCTACTCCTTAGAGCAGTTCTCTATGGGGAAACCGGAAGAGAATTTTTCTTCTGATAATGTGGGACGAAACACCCAACGCAATATCACGGATTGGACTCGGGAGGTGCAAGGTCGATTGGCCCTGCGCTCGGAAAGCAAAGAAGAAAATTTGAATCGACAAGCTCAGAACGTCTGCAATCTGGTCAATGCCCGTGTTGAAGCTGTGACCAAGGGCAATAACTATCGTAAGAAGCTCGACGGTGATTGCATGGATCGTGACGCCTATGATGCGTTCTCGACACCGTCACGCGATAAACGCATTAAAGCCACACTGAGTGATATGGTGGATTCTGGAGGCGGGTTTGGCTTTAGCTCGGCGCAAAGAGCAAAAAAGCTGAAGTCTTATCTGGATAAGTGTGCGGATATCGAATATGCGCCAGGTAAGAAGATCTCTCTTTATGAGTATTCCTTGAAGGCATTGGCTAATGATGTTTCCTCAAATCCCAATGACAGCCTGGAGGCACGTTGGGGAATGGCGGAGCCTGGTTCGAACAAGTGCCCTCGATATGAATAGAAGAAACCTTGTTGTACTTTTAATTATGGGAAGCATCGCTGCGGCGGTGCTTTTCTCGCGTAGCGGACCCCCCGTTGAAACATCGGCCTCGGATGAAATACGCGCTGAAGTTCCTCAAGCCACCCCAGAGCAGAGCGCAAAAACATCCTCAGCCCAAGACGCTCAAGCCGCGGAATCTTCGATGACAACAGCCAAAACTTCCCTGGCAAATCATCTGCGCGAACTGGGGGCGTGTCTTTCTATTCACAACACTCTTCGCGATGATAAAGAGAATAATTTTGAAAGTGTTGTGGCGTCAGTGCGCTCGGAATTGGGTGATCTCGAGGCGGATAGTTTGGACTGGAAAAACACCCATGTTGTTTTGCCTAGTGGGGAAAAACGCCGTTTGCGCCTGGAGATTGAAGGCACCGGGGAACAATCCACGATTCGGCGATTAAAGTATTACGGCGTGGATGCGGACGATCTGCCGGTGCCGCTGCCATTAAGCAAAGAGCAAAGTATCAACCCAAGCGACACTTTTCTGGCCAGTCTTGAAAAAGAAGGTCGCATCACCTTGCAGGAAGAGGCTCGTCGAGGTTTGTTTGCTGGCGGGGCTGAGGTTTATCATGTCGAAAGGGATGGGGTTCTTTCGGAATTCGAAATCTCCTATCAAGGGAAGAGTTTTAAGTGTTCAGACTTAGAGAGCTCCCAAGGGCGTTGTCAGTGTTTCTAAGAAGCCCCGAGGTCTTTCTGGGGGACCCTGTAGTATTTATCTGTCAAAAGACTTAACAATTCCCTCTTAAAAAGCAATGGACGGACCCTGAGGTTCGCAGCCCCTGTTAGAAATATAACAGGTGAAGTCCTCCTCACAATCCCTTATATTTCCCGGTCGAATCATTATTTGTGGAGGTATTGTATGCGTTCGTTTTTAGCGGCATTGGTCGGAGTGACCGTCATTGCCTCACAGGGCTTTGCTCAGCAAAAGTCCGCGGATAAAACGGGACCCGGCTTTGATAGTAAGCCGCAGTATCAAGACGACACTTTCAAAAATAATAAAAAGAAGATCGCGACGTTGTGGCATAGCATTCCATTTTTCCCAGGCGGAGATCTTGGTCAATATGAAAAGACCATGAGTCAGGATCGTGATTCAGTTCGAAATGATTTCTGGAATACGTTGATGTCCAGTCTTGAAAAGATGGCAGACAAAGGGGCCGTCGTTGAAGTGATGTTGGAACCCATGGCGAATATTTTAATGATGTTCGATCAGGTGCATGACATCCATAAAGCCAAAGATATTGTGGGAATTGATTTTTCGTTAGAGCAGCAGTTTAAAAGTGCTTTGGACGACCTTTTTATTCGCTATGATGTTCGTGACGATAAACGAAAAATTCAGATTTCGGAAGGAACGAAACCGGATCTTCTGCAAGCCTATATCCGCGGTATTTCAACCAAACGTCCTCTTGGTAAGGCCATTACTGCAGATGAACTCAACGTGACATACGCCATTGAGATGTTGAATCAAATTGATTACGTGGCCTATGGAACATTCTCAAGTCTTGGAAAAGGGAAGTTTCAACTGACCTTCCATGTTCAGGGCAATAAAAACGGCGTGACTCGTAATTTTATTTCTCGTGGAAAATTGACCGAAGCTGTGGATGATTTGGCGAAGCAGGTTTTTGATTTCTTCCAGAAGAATGTCTATGAAGATTGGGACACTCCTCACAAAGGTTTGAAGTGGTTGCCAATGCCGATTAATGAGGAAGGCAGAAAACGCATGGAAGACACAGGCGTTTATGATGCGTACACCTTTGCGGAAGCTAAAACATACTGTCAGGCGCGCGGTTATCGTTTGCCATACTCCCGCGAATTGTTGATGGCCGAGTCCGGTACGGAATATAAAGATGGCGGCATTAAAAATCTGAATCAGTATGCGACATATGCAGTGGCGGATCGTCGCTCTACTTTGGATAACTTGTGGGTCCGACCGATTAACGGTGATAGTACGGGAGGACCTTTCATGGCCGACGGAAGTCTTCCTATGAAGGGCCTTTTCTGGTGTGTGAAGGGAACTCCGGCACCTGAGATTCAGCTTTACGAAAAAGTTTGGACACTGTTGCGCAAATACAGAAACGTTGATTTGAAGGTTTATACCGCTCTTGAAACCATCCGTGCCGAGATCGGTGACTTTGATGTTCCCTTTGGAAGTGTTTTCTGGAAGGGAAGCTTTGTGACGATCCAACCGATGAACAGCATGGAAGAAGCTTTGAGTGTATTACGTAAAAAGGGAATTCAATTGGAAGTTCCTGGATATTTAAATCCTTAAGGAAGAAGACATGATGTTACGAAACTTCTCGATCGGTCTTGTGTTTACAGTCTGTTTCTCGCAAGGGATTTTGGCTCAGTGGAATGGGGCTCCTCACGACAGAGTTGAGGGGGCCATTTATAGAGAAGTCGGACGAGTTATTGGTGGTCATATCGGTCGAGAAATCATCAACTCCCTTTCGCCGCGCGATCGTTTGTCTTTTCTAGAGGTGGGTCGTCAGGCTTTACGTGGATCCTTGCTGATGCGCTATGCGTTTCAGGGTTCGGACTTTCGCAATAGAGTTTATGGCTACATGATGACGACACGAGAAGGACGAGATGGCAGTGGTCGTCTGTGTCGTGAAATCGAAATGGATTTAATTTATCAATTGCAAAGACACTATGAAAGATCTGTCGCTTGTTTGGATGCAGAAGGTTCTTGGGAGCCGACGGCTGAAGGTGCGGTGAACTTTCCTCCTCGAGGAACTCCTGGGGTTCCACCAGGAGCTGGAGGGGGCTGGTTGCCACCTCTCTAGATCAGAGGTGGGAACGGTTAGCCTTCTTTTTTCTTTGGACCGTTATTGATGTCTTCTTTTAGTTCTTTGCCGACTTTGAAGAATGGCAGCTTCTTTTCCTCAACATTGATGATTTCACCCGTGCGTGGATTGCGCCCTTTGTAGGCTCCATACTGACGATTTACAAAAGAACCAAAACCACGGATTTCAATACGGTCATCACGCATGAGGGCTTCCACCATAGAATCAAAAATTGTGTTTACCACAGTTTCTGCTTTGACTCGGGTGATGCCGGCTTTTTCAGAGATTAAATTTATCAAATCCGCTTTTGTCATCTTCTGCTGTCCTCAAGCTCCGCTTAAAGTATTGATAACACTCTCGATTATACAGAACTACGGGGGCCTGGCCACCAAAAATCAAGCATTTAACTCAATGCTTCTTATACAGGCCGGTGTTGAGCAGGATTTTACGATAGGCCTCTAGCGTCGCCTGGACCATTTTAGGGGTGTCGAACAGATCAACCACTTTTTGGCGGGCACGGTCGCCGATCTCGTCTGCAGGCATGGTTCCTGAGAATATTTCGACCAAAAGATTGCTCATGGACTCCACATCTGCAGGACGCAGTAAAAAACCATCTCGGCCATCTTCGATAATATTGGCAATCGGGGACACTTCCGAACCTAAAACGACCTTCTTTTGAGCCATCGCTTCCAGGGTGGAGGGTTCGAAACCTGTTGTGCGCGAGCCCATGTTGACGAAGACATCTCCCAAGACGATGTAGTCTTCAAGCTCTGTGGTAGGAACCGCGCCCGTCATCACCACGCGATTTCCGAGAGCCAGGTTCAGAACTTGGTATTCGATGTCTTTATACTTAGGGCCGTTACCAACAAGAAGCAGATAACTGTTTGGTTTTTTTATCGCGACCTTTTCGAAAGCTTTCAAAAGGGGCAAAAGCTCCTGCACATCCGTCATATCTGTGATCGAGACAGCCACATGAGCGTTCTCGGGTATGCCCAGGGACTTTCTTAACTCCAGGGACTTTTCTTTTGGAGTCAGATCCCCCAACTCGATTCCGTAAGGGACGGTATAGGTGTGATAGTCGGGATAGAGGTAGTATCGCTCTAGAATAATTCTTTGTTGAGGATTGGTGACGAAGATCCCATCGGCTGTTGAAAGAAGACGACGGTCTCCGCCGTAATAAGTTGTGAGAAATTTATAAGTCGTTGCCAGGGCCGTCGTGATCATGCTTCCCAGAGTGTCTTGTTTCATGGCGAGGATCGCAAAAAGTTGAGACATCTGAGTTGCTTCCACGTCATAGGCCATTGCCACGTGAAATTCTTTTTTGCGACTGCCGATGCGATAGCCTGATTTATCGATACTGTGAACAAGATGAAAAGGATCTTCTTTGTGAAGTTGGGCAAAACGCTGGCGGACCGCCATCTGAAAGTTCATGTGCGAAAGATTTTTTGCGCCTTCGTGAAGAAATAAGACACGCACGCCATCGCGGGTCACTTCCGGTTTTTTTAGAGGAGAACTTGCGGCTAAGACCGTGACCTTGTGACCTTCCTTGGCAAGGCCCTTGGCAATAGGCCACAGAAATCCATGATCCGTCGCGCGACTTAAAATCGGAAAACGATAAGACGTCAGGCAGATGTTAAGGGTTTCCGGAAGTCGGGACTTTTTGATCATAAATCCTTCTGGGCGATTTTGAGAGTCTCGTCGATGCCCAGTTTTATCTTAAATGATTTAAGGCTCGATTGTACAGACGATTGAGCTCGTTCAAAGAGGAATCGATCAGATGGCGATCTTCCGCCAGTTGTTCAGATAAGGACTCTGGAAGGCGCAAGTGAGGCTTGGCCAAAAGTTTGATAAGGTCTCTTTGTAAGTGATGGTGATTCAGTACCCAACAGTTGACGGTGTTCTTCCAAAGGTCGGAGTGGACGCTGGTCTGCTTGGAATCCAGAACCAAAACAGCGTGGCTTTGAATGGCCCGCATATAGTACTCCGTCATTTCTACAGGACTCAAGTTTTGTCCCGCAAGAACAAAGGCCGAGCTTTTTTCTAAAAGCAGGCGGCCCAGATAGGGACTTAAAGACCCTGTCACGGACCAGTGGTTTCCGCATTGGAACTCGTCCATCCAGGCGGCGAACTTCTTTCGCTCTCTTAAAGACCAGTGAGAGTATGAACCCCATAGCACGACTTTATATTTTTGCGCCAAGGTTCGGATGCGGATGAAGCTGTCTGATTCGGGCGAAAAGGAAGCTTCCCGAAAAGGGACGACGACGTAGGGTTCTTGATTCAGACTGAATAAAAACCGTTCATCATCCTCATCACTCATGGTATCCGCTGCCTCTGTTTTAAGATCCAAGACCGGGGGCAAAATACCGCGCCCTTGTCGAGTTGAACGCACGTTCAAGCCGCGAAGCTGTCCTAAAGTTTCAACCGTAGGGCAAGTGATGATGTCACTTTCTTCGATCAAATAGCGAACGGGGTTGCGGCGGCTCAGGCCGTACCGAATATTTAAAAGGGAGGTCGTCAAAACGCAGGTGGGATGAGACTTGGCGAAAGTGGATAGAACCATTTGCGCCGGATTCATTTTGTCGTCCTCTAAAAGAATATGCAGAATCTGGGGTTGCAGTCCAAAAAGTCCGGGGATGATGCGTAAGCCTTCAAGAAGACTCCAGCGTTTGAAGTAACCCATGAACTCAATACCGCTGGTATCCTCGGGAACTTCGCCATGGCTGGTAAGCAGAACCACTTCGTGCTGCTGGGCTTTGAGAGCTTGCGCCAGCTGCCAAGAAGTTGCGTTCACATGTTTGCTCACCAGAATTATTTTCGCCATTCAAGTCCTAGGGCTTTGTATATTCGATGGAGAATCTTGCGATTGGCCTCTGGAATATTACGATGTTTGAGTTCTTCCGGATGGATCCACTCTAACATCATATGATGTTTGGCCCGAGGTTCGCCTTTCCAATAGAGGATTTCATAAAATAATATGAGAATCCCTACATCTCCGTAGGAATGAGTGCAGGCCAGTTTGAGTTCGCCCACTTCGGCCTCAATGCCCAATTCTTCGTTGAGTTCGCGCGCCAGGGCTTCTTCAGGTGTTTCTCCTGTCTCAATTTTGCCACCAGGAAATTCCCATTGACCGGCCAAAGAATTATTTTCGGGGCGTTGGCCGACTAAAATTTTGCCATCTTTGCGCAAAAAACCCGCGACAACAGGAATCCAATGTCCTTTGCGGATTTTGGATCTTTTGGGTTTTGTTTCTACTGCGCTACCGTCCGTCATTATACCTTCTCGCCACGTCATGGAAAAAATGCGGTCCATGAAACACAAGGGCAGAGTAAATTTGAACAAGATCTGCGCCCATTTGCAATCTTTCAAAGACATCTTCTGGAGTGAGGACGCCGCCAACGCTGACTAAAAGCAGGCCGTCCCTTTTTTTGCCTAAGCTTTCAACAGCGATTTTTAGGGCGCGCTGCGAAAGTTCTTTCAGAGGCGCACCCGAGAGACCCCCTTCTTCGGGGAAGTGGCAGCCTGGGGGGCGAGATAAGGTCGTGTTGGTTAGCACGAACCCATGGATTCCCAAGCCTTGGCAATGAAGAACTGTTTCTGCCAGCGCTTCATCTCCCATATCAGGAGAAAGCTTTACTAAAACCGGAGTCGGCTCAAAGTGAGAGACGCGGTCAATGATGGGACCAAGAAGAGAAGTTAAATTGTCTTTGTTCTGAAGATCGCGAAGCCCTTTGGTGTTGGGGCTAGAGATATTCACAACATAGGCATCCGCCAACGGGCGAAACTTATCAATCAAAGTAAGATAGTCTTGAACGGCTTGATTATTGGGTGTGTGACGGTTTTTTCCGATGTTCACGAAAATCGGTGTGCGATAGTTGGGAGCATAAGACATGAGATTATAAAAAGTCTCATCAGCGCCTTCACTGGGAAAGCCCATCTTGTTCCACATCGCGTGAAGTTTCAGATCCCGATCCATAATTTTGCCGGGATTGGGGGACTGAGGAAGGGGAGTGACTGTGCCGATTTCAACAAAGCCACATCCGAGGGACCACCAGTCTTTCAGATTCTCTGCATTCTTGTCGACACCTCCGGCAATTCCCAGGGGATTTGCGAAGTGAAGATCACGCCAAGAGAAACTTTTCCAGTGCGGAGTTTTTCTTCCGTGAATCAGAGAGTACAGAGGTAAAGCCAGTGAGCTCAGATCGTGAGCCCACTGGGGTGGTAAAAGAAGCCAAGGTTTCATTATCTTGGATACAAGCCTCTAAGGAGCATAGCTTTCTCAAGACGCTGAATGGAAACGGCCATCGCCGCAGATCTCATGTCGACGTTCTTTTCTTTAGAAAGGCTATAACCCTTATCGAAAGCTTTTGTGATGATGCCTTTCAAGCGGCCATTCACTTCATCTTCGTCCCAGAAGAACGACATGATGTCTTGAACCCACTCGAAATAAGACACGATCACGCCGCCGCCGTTAGCAATAACGTCGGGAGCGATGAACACACCACGCTTGGAAAGGATTTTTGTCGCTGCATTCGTCACAGGTCCGTTTGCACCCTCAACGATGATTTTAGCTTGGATCTTTTCCGCATTGTGCGTGTCGATTTGGTTTTCAAGAGCACAAGGGAAAAGAGCATCACACTTCACTTCAAGCAATTCTTCATTGCTGATAGGTTGAGCTTTGGGGTAACCCTTCAAGAATTTGTGAGCTTTTACGTATTCCATCACTTCAGGAATATCTAGGCCGTCGCCATTGAAGATACCACCAGAAACATCGCTGACGGCCACGATGCGAGCACCGCGCTCATGCGCAAACTTCGCTGCGAAGGAACCCACGTTACCGAATCCTTGAATCGCGATAGCGGCGCCTTTCATGTTCATGCTGCAGACTTCGAAGGCTTTTTCGGCCACATAGACAACACCAAGGCCTGTGGCATGGTTACGCCCTAAAGATCCACCGATTTCGACAGGCTTTCCGGTCACAACTCCCGGTTGTGCAAAGCCACCTTGCTCTTGCGAGTAAGTGTCCATGAACCACGCCATGGTTTGTGGATCTGTGCCCACGTCAGGAGCCGGGATGTCTTTCGTAGGTCCCACGAAAGGTCCAATTTCCGAAGCATAACGACGAGTCAGATTTTGTTTTTCTGTGCGAGAAAGTTTTGTGGGATCAACGGTGATACCACCTTTAGCTCCACCCAAAGGAAGACCCAAAACAGAGTTTTTGAATGTCATCAAAGCAGCCAGACCGACAACCTCAGAAAGATCTACGTTTTGGTGATAACGGATTCCCCCTTTGTAGGGGCCCAAAGTGGGAGAGTACTGAACACGATATCCCGTGAAAACTTTTACACTGTAATCGTCCATGCGAACAGGCACAGACACAGTGATACAGCGACGAGGACGTTTCAAGCGTTCAAGAACGTTGGGATCGCAGTTGATGATTTTAGAGGCTTCTTCGAGAGTCTGAATGGCATTTCTGAAAAGAGGCCCATCATAAAGGGGCTCTATCTTGTGTTCCATGATTTGTGTCTCCTTAAGATCACGTATGTACTCCGCTTTTCGCGGATTGGACTGGAAAAGTCTAATGAAGTAAAAACTCAAAGTCACTCCGGAAAAAGGTGATGACTCAGTGGTTCTTTTTGACCACAATGAGGCCTATGCTTCGGTCTTGTTTTCTCTCTATCAGTCTTATTTTTCTGACCTTTCCCGCTATTGCGGTGAGTCCTCAACGAGCCTTCCTGGAACAGTTCAACAGCTCGAGGATTACGTTCCCCTCTGAAGAGTCCCCTCTTATGACTGACAGCCCGGGGCGTTATCCCGAGCCTCTGAACTTTATCTTGGAGAGCCTTCTCAGCTGGATTCCCCGAGGCGAGGCCAGGCTGATGAGTGCCGCCTGTGCCAACGACGTGTGGGCGGATCGCCTGAAGGACAAGCGGGTACAGAGTTCGGCGCAGTTACAGGGCGCCTTGGTGCAGAAGTATTTCCAAGACTGCCGAGGTGAGATTGAGACCGGAGACAACGGATATTTCGCCAATATGAAGGGCATGATGACGATGAAGTATGCGCCTCAAGAGCATCCTTTTCTTCGCCGTGTGATTGTGAATCTTCCTGGGAACGTCAAACTCAAAGGTCTTTTGGGTTTGAAGGGGGATATGAAGCGTCGCCCTCTGGTGATTTTGCGACTGGGAATTTTTTCGAACGTTGAAGATTTTAAGCCCGAGCGAGCGTGGCTGATGATGCTCTTTGAGCAATCGCCTTTTAATGTGTTGATGCTTGAGAATATGTCGAGTGCCGATTTCATCGCCAACAACAGTCAGTTCTCATTCGGGGGGTATGATGAGGGCATCCAAAATATTTTAGTCGCGCGTCTTCTCGCGGATCCGTCAGAGCCTTTGTCGCAGTTGGTGGGAAGCGTGCATATTTTTGGGGTGAGCTTGGGGGGACAGGGCGTGCTGTTTTCGTCTCTTCTTAATAAGTACAACTCGCCAAAGCAGGGGGCCTTGATTAATAGCTTCACGGCCTTGTGTCCGGTGGTGGACTTGAAGAAAACCATGGAGAGTCTCACTCAAGGGGGCGTGAAGTCGGCTTTTGTGGATTTCTGGGGGCGTCAGCGTTTGCGCGGGTTGGATCAGAAGATTCCCAGTCTTGTTACGTATGACAGTTTTGCATTTTTGACGAAGACGATTTCTGAAATTGCTCGCACCTATCATGGGGGATTGTCGTATGTGTCGAGTGTGCATCTTCCTCCCGGCATGAGTGATGGGGCTGACTTTTGGGGGCTGAATAACTTTTGGAAGTATTATAAACAAGTGGAGCAGCCGGTTTTGATCTATGCCACTCAACAAGATCCGGCCGTTCCGTTTGAGCTGAATTCGCAACTTTTGCAGAACAAAGAAATCAAGATCGACAGCAAAAATATCCGCGTGGTGGATTTGCCTCAAGGGGTGCATTGCACGTTGCCGATTCCCTATGATTGGCACACGTTGACGACTCTATTTCAGGCCTACATTCTTTCACATTCTCCAGAGTTCAAGATGACCGAGAACTCTTTGGAGGTGGAATTGAATGATGAGGAATGGAAGGGCTTCTTTGACGCCGGTTCCAAGGTGCAATTCGAGGTGCAAGAGCCCAGTAAAAAATCAAGTTTTGTGACTGTTGAAATGCGCGTGGAAAATGCGCAGGGAAAAGAAAAGACGATGAATCTTAGTTTGCCTTTGTCGCAATTCGACTTCCGTTTTCTCAACCCCGAACTGAGCACTTCAGAGCAAGAGATGATCGTGCGCTGGCTCAACCAAAACCTCCGGGTCCGTCTCAAAACCCAAAAAGGCATCCCGACCCTCAAAGCCACTTGGCCCACCGCCCTCTAACGAAGGCGAGGGCGAAGGTACGCCGTACCTTTTTGTAGCGCGGCGCGCGAGGGGGCTAGAGCTGCTCTTTGAAGAAGGGGGAGTGTTCGGCCAGCTTTTCCATATAGCCACGAACATCTTCTTTGGCCTCGTCGGGAAGGCGGGCAAAGGGAACTACGTGTTCGGTGGGGACGTAGCGGAAGGTGAAATTAATCCGGCGAGTTTCAAAATTGCTGATTTCATTCAGAGGGAAGAGGTGTCCCTCTTTTTTGTCGACACGCTGAACGCGATGGAAAAGATGTTTTTTAAATTTGTCAGAGCCGAAGATCTGCAAGCAGCTATCATCGAGCCATTGCTGAAAAACGACGTTGGATTTTGATTCAGTGCCACGGCTAGAGACAAATTGAAAGAGGGCGCGCTCTCCAAAAGAAATAGAAGCGACGGGGCCGGGTTCGAAATCTTTGTGTTCTCCCACCCGGGCGCAATCGATGCGTTTGCCGTCTTCTTGAATTTGATTTCCATAGTAATTGATTAAACAGGTATTTAAGTGCCAACCACGGGGGATGTCCCGAGGTTCATAGGTTTCGTGAACCAAGGCTTCAATCTTCTGTACGAGATATTCCAAGATGGGAGGATAACCCTCGGCTTGAACGCAGCGATTGTAGATTCCTTTGGGAGGATGATAATAGTTCAAACACGCAAACTGCCAATTTCCCAGCCAGTAAACGGGTCGCAGTAAGGATCGTTGCTTTTGATTTTCAGGCGGTGGATTGTTTTTAGAATAGCGCATCTCCCAGATGGGATAGAGCGTGTTTAAGTACTTGAGAATTTCTTCTTTTTCACGAGCCGAGATGTAGTTGGGCTTATAGACAAGTCCCCGAGGTGAACCTGTTGGTTTTTCTGATTTCTGCGGGTTGAATTTGGGTTTAAAAGGGCCTCTGGGTTTGAACATAGGGCGAAGATTTAGCACAGCTTTGGGGCCTAGGCCAAGTCTCGCGCTTAGAGAGTGACAGAGTCCCTGCCATCCGCTACAAATGAGCCGTAGGAGGATGAAAAAATGACATCACCCGTGAAGGCGACCGTGGGTCCTCAAGAAAAACAACTTCTTTTAAATCAGATTCCTTTTCTTAAGGGTAAAAAAATCCTCATTATCGGAGACGTTGGTTTGGACGAATATGTCCTGGGGCAAGTTCGCCGTATCAGCCCCGAAGCTCCGGTGCCTGTGCTCGAAGTTGAAGAAGAAGATAAGCGTCTGGGGCTTGCTGCCAATGTGGCTCAAAACGTCGCAAGCCTGGGCGGGGAAGCCATGCTGGTTTCCGTGGTTGGTGAAGACACGGGGGCTCAACTCTTGCGCGATCTCTTTCAAAAAAGCGGAGTGAGCTGGGATTATATGATCGTGGATAAAGCTCGCCCGACCACACGCAAGACCCGTGTGATGGCCAAACATCATCATCTGGTGCGAGTGGATTACGAACTTCGTAAATATCTTTCTGCCGAGGCGGAAGCGCGTTTGATTGAAACGGTTGAAAAGAATGTCGCCAAAGCGGATTGCGTGGTGATTGAGGATTACGCCAAAGGTGTGATCTCGAAGAATGTCGTGGAAAAAGTCGCGGCTATTTGTAAGAAACACCAAAAGAAATTGATGGTGGATCCGCATCGCAACAATCCGGGTTCGTTCTATCAAGGGGTTGATCTGATTAAGCCCAACTATGACGAGGCGGTGGTTCTCACGGGAATGGATTTTGATGACCTTCGAGACAATCCCAATAAGGTGATCGAAGTGGGGCGCGCTTTGCAAAAGATCACGGGCGCGAAAGAAGTGGTGTTAACTCGTGGAAAAGACGGGATGACCATTTTTTCGGGCGATGAAATCACGGAAGTTCCAACTTACGCTCGCAAAGTCTTTGACGTCACAGGGGCTGGAGACACGGTGATTGCAGCATTGTCGTTAGGATTGGTGTCTGGCTTATCTCTTGTGAACTCGTGCATGCTTGCAAACTACGCCGCAGGTGTCGTCGTCGGCAAAGTCGGCTGCGTCCCCTGTGAAATCCCCGAACTCCAAGAATACATCCAAACCGCCCACTAAAGAGAGGGTACGCCGTACCTTTTTGAAGTGCGGCGCGTTCAAAAGTTAAAGTCGATGAATTTCAACGGACTGATTTTGCGCACGCAATTTATTGAGCTCGGTGTGCAAAACAGTCATGCGATCATAGGTTTCGATAGAAAGATTTTTCCACGCATCTTTTGGATTAGAGACAGTGTTTGGCGAGGTCACAACTTGTCCTTGCGACAAAATAAGTTCGGTGTTTTCTTGCGACCGAATGGCAATGCGTGTGTTGAGAAGACGGGTTAACTGTTTTGCGCGCACATAGGCTGCGGCAGAACGAAGGAAGTGGCGCTCAAACTTGTCGGCGATATCCTCGGCCGTTAAAACCTCGTCGCTTTCGGGGGCGACGGTGTCCTCCTCAAGATCTTCAGACTCCTCTTCCTCTGCAAGCTGTCGATACCAGTTAAGCCCCACCGCTAAAATGGCCCGCACGGATTTGAAGTGCTCTTTGTTTAAATCATGACGAGCACAAAATAGATCAAATCCTTCCACAAGCAGAGTCGAATCCAGAGGTTCATAAAAAATATTTTCATCAAAATGGGGCGCCTGGAGCGACTGACTGAGCTTTAAGATGGAATCCAACGCCAAGACATTCGAAAAAGGGCCAATAGAGTGAATATCATCGGCCGTGGTGCTGACCGAAGTAAAATCGCGATTGAAAAATGCCAATTCTCTGCGCCCCACTTTTAAGCTGATATTGTAGGGAGGGTCGAGCCTTTTGATTTCATCTGTCTCTAGCAGGGCGGCCTCAAGAGGGCTTCCGACAGTTGTCACCTGAAGATCCCAAACTTGAGTGAGCATTTCAAGTTTACGAGTGTCGCGATTTTTCTGTCCCCGGAAGTAACTATTCACGCGGTCATGCAAGGAGGTGGCTTTTCCAACGTAAAGGACCTCACCCCAGCGGCTGATCATGCGATAGACGCCAGGCTTTTTGGGAAGGCTCAAGCGTTTTTCTTTGGGAAGTGGATATTCGTATTTAGTTCGAGCTATTTTGGGAGTTTCACTCATCCAGTCTTGAAGCTGTGCAAAGTTTAGAATGCCTTTTTCTTCAAGAGCCGAGGTGAGTCCCTGCCAGATGATTTGCGTCGCTTGGACGTGGTTGCTGGCACGCTTAAGTTCTCCGGAAGGACATCCGAAGTATCCCGCCAAACCCTTGATCCCACGCGTGGGGAGATTGGGGAAAAGTCTTTTGGCAATTTCGTGGGTACACAGAATGGAAAAGGGCATCTCTTGCTGAAGTTTTTGATAGGCATCCAAAAGAAAGGGTTTTTCAAATTGCGCAAAATGGATTACCGCGAGGGGACTGGCGCCAAGCTGGACATTTATAAACGTCTGAAGGGAAGCGAAGGCTTCTTCCAGAGGGCGAGCCGTGTCCATGTCTTTTTCGTAAATGCCAGTAATGAATTGAATACGACGAGGGACGGGCTGTTCAGGCGGCTGTTGAATCAAATAACTTTCAACGGCTTCGGCTTGAAGGGAGCTCCAAGCAATCTCTAGAATATGGGCTGAATCTGGTTTTGCTCCGGTCGTCTGTAGGTCAAGAAAAAGCACGGGCTGTCTTTTAAGGCTCATGGCAAGACTCCCAGAATGTTTTAACGTCATGGAGAATTTGACGAGACACTAATTCTTGAGGGGACTTTTCAAACCAACCTTCAGGCATTGTCTCTGCGTAGCTATTTTGCAGGAACCGCGAGTCCAACATCACAATCACTCCGCGATCTGATTCCGAGCGAATGACTCGACCGGCGGACTGAATAGCTTTGGCCATGGCGGGATAGACATAGGCATAGTTAAAGGCGTTGTCTTTGCCATAGCGGGTTTCATAATAGGTACGAATCTGTTCCCGTTCAAAATCAAAGTTCGGAAGCGCGGGCCCAACGACAAAGGCACCAATCAGCATATCCCCCGGGAAATCTACACCTTCCGAAAAAACGCCCCCTTGCACGCCTAATAAAAGAGTCGCCTTCTGCCCAGACTTAAGCTCTTCAAGATAGTCTTGAATTTGCTTTTGTTTCATCTCGCGCTCTTGAACCAGAATCTGAAAATCGGGAAGTTGCAGTTTATCTTGAGTCATGCGCAGGAACTCAAAGCTTGGAAAAAGAGCGATATAGTTGCCAGGTTTAAGTTGTGTGATGCGCGAGATCGTCTCGGCAATTTTTCCCGCGTTCAGATTGCGATCGGAAAATTTTGTCGAGATCTGAGGGATGATCAGCAACTTGCGGTTTTCTTTTGCAAAGGGAGATGAAAACTCCACCTGTTTGGTGGTGTCCTCGGGGAATCCCAAAAGCTCCTGGTAATAGCTAAAGGGTTTTAACGTTGCGGAAAAAGCAACGACGTTTTTAAACGCCTTATAGGCAATCTTTAAATGTTCCGAGGCATCACAGCAGGTGATCTTCAGCATCTCGGTAGAGTTATTGCGTTGGTAAGTTTGAAAAAATTCTTCACCACTTAAACTTAAAGAGTTCACGAAGTCGGACCATAGATTCATCATACGCAGAATGGGATCTTGGGGAAGCACTTCCGAACCCGAATCCAGATACTGCATCGTCATGTCGCGGATTTCTTTTTCCAAATCCAAAAACGGATCAAGATCAATGTCGATTTTTTTGGAAAAACCATCTTTGCCATAGGACTGAATCAGGCGGCGAGCTTGATTGGTCAGAGCTTGCGAACGAATAGAAAATGAAGGAGACAGCTTGGCAAAGTCTCGTTCCAACATCGCCAACTGTTGGGTCGAGATGCTGGGTGAAAAATAGTCTTGGGCCCGGGACGGGAGGTTGTGAGCTTCGTCGATAACAAGATTGGCTTTCTCATTCTCTTCAAGCAAAGGCTCCGAAAGACGTCCTAAGAGACCCCGCGGCGCAAAGACATAGTTGTAGTCCCCGATAACAACATCGGCGCGTTCGATGGCTTCGATGGAAAGTTCGAAAGGGCAAACCTGAAACTCTTCCCCCATGGATTTAAGTTTTTCACTGCTCAGGCTGCGTAGCTTTCCCAGTTTATTGACAAGATCATGCTCGGCAATTTTTTTGTAGTAGTCTTTGGCGTATTCGCAGTAGTGAGGATTGCAGAGCGGCTCGGCCTTTAAGCACATCTTGCTTTTTGCTGTGATTGTCAAAGAGCGAACCTTGCAACCTTGATCTTGAATTCGCTCGACGGCCTCTTCGGCCACCTGATGTTGTGAGTTTTTCGGTGTCACATAGATCACCTTTTGTCCTCGCGCCAAGGCCTCTTTCAAGGCGGGGTAGAGGATGCCGGCCGTTTTCCCTAGACCCGTCGGCGCTTGGACCAAAAGAGGATTCCTTAACTCAAAATGTTCCGTGATGGTGGCGACGAGCTCGCGCTGTCCGGGGCGAGGGGCGGCGAAGGGGAAGGTCATTTCCGAAGCCATCTTCTGGCGTTTTTTAAAAAGTTTTTCTTTGATTTTGGTTTCGGCCACCAACTCGGTCAGACGTGTTTTGAGCCACTCTTCATAGCCCTCAACATCTAAAAAGATTTCTAAATCACGGGATCTGAAGTTTCGTGCCGAAACCAGGTGCAGATTGAGCTTAGGCACTTCGCCCGTTTCTTTGAAGTGCATATAACCATAGGTGCGAAGTTGCCACACGTAAGGGTGATTGGGATCTGTTTCCAATTTGTAGTGCAGCTCTTCCATGTCAAAGGCGGATTTAATTTCTTCGATCTGCGCAGGAGCCTCGACCACCCCATCGGCGCGTCCTGAAACAATAAACTCATAGGGGTCGCTGGTAAAAGAAAGCGTCATACGCTTTTCGGGAGTGTAGCCCGAGATTTCGCGACCGCGACGTCGCTGCACCATTTGGTGAATTTCCTGCCCACTGGTCGGCGTGGCTCCATAGCCCGAGTGTGTCTCAATGCTCCCGGCAAGGGGGCTTGGAATGGCAAACTGAGTGACGTTCAGGTGAATCTTTCTCATCGCCGGAACAAGTATTTAAAGGTGTTAACCATAACCAGTGAGATCACGACAAAACTGAGGCCTGCTAAAAGTGCCGTCTTGATGCTGAAAAGATCAGTCAGCTTTCCGATTCCCAGATGCATGGCGATCAACATGATAGAGTCGGTGGCCATCATATAGGACACGGCCGAATCCAAATCCTCGGGGAACTCTGTCGAGACCCACGAGATCGTCAAGGGGTAAAAGGGAGCGATCGTGAATCCCGTCACCGTCAGGAACAGAGGATGAATAAACAGACCGGCCAAGATAAAAAGCCCCGTCGCAATGAGCGATAAGGTGAGATGGAATTGCGGCGAGCGTTTGAAATGAACCAAGGTGAATAAAAGGCGTCCCGCCATCATGCATACGAAAAAGTAAGAAACATAAAGACTGGAGGCCTCCATGTTGTAGTTCCAGGTCCGCTGCATATAAAGAGCTAAGCGAGAAGAAATCATGATCTCGGCCGCCACAGCTAAACTGAGCATGATGGCAAGAAAGAGCTGAGGCTGGAAGTTTTTTTGTTTATTGGCTTTGTGAGCCTCTGCCGAAAAAGCGGCTTTGGTGTGAAGAGATTTGTGACTTGGATGGAAGGTGTAGGCCAGCAGTCCCAAGGGCGCAAGGGAGGCCGTCGCAAAAGTCCAACGCCAGTTCCCGGAAAGATATTCGACAGACGCGGCCAGAAGAGGGGCTAAAAGACTGGCCAGTCCATACATCGTGTGCAGTCCTGAAAGCATTTGTTGTTTGCGGTGAGGACTGGAGCCCATAGGCACAAGAATATTGGGAACTAAACCGATCACGCCGAGGCTCAGTCCAAAAAGAAAACTGCATACTAAGAAAACCGGAAAGATCGTGGCGGAGGCAAGGCCCCATAAAGACAGAGTGAGGGCAATGGCGCCCCCTTGTAAAACTGAGAGTCTATCATATCGGCGCAGGAGATAACGGCATCCATAGCTGGCAAAAAAGCCTGAGATGTTGCTGAGGGCAAACATCAATGACCCCATAGAATCACTGACGGCAAATTGTTTCATAATTTCAGGGAAGAGAGGCCCGCGGATGTTATCCGTTAAACCAAAAACAAACAAACTTGCGTAGGAAAGGAAGATAAAGGGCCAAATCATGCCGCCACTATAGAGATCCCGAAGGCAGATGACAAGAGCGCCTTATGTAGAATTTTCTTACGAGCCATGGCAGTCATGGAGTTCCGGCCCGTTCTAGAGGCAATCCACTGAAATTCCTAGGAAATCAGGGGGCCTTATGCTACAAACTCGGGCTCACATAATCCTTTAACCAAAGGGACTGTTTAAGGTCCCAGCTGTAATAAGCATGGCTGTAATAAGCCCAAGGAGCCCGAAGATGGAATTAAACAATGGCAGCGCCGAAAGCGCTTCGTCTGCACCTCTGAATTATTCTGACGACAACGTCGTAAAACCTCTCGAAAACAAACCCGTCAATTTTTATTCTCTGACACTAGAAGATTTGAAGGCCTACCTAAAAGGAAAAGGTAAAGAGCAATTTCGCGCTCAGCAGATTTTTAAATGGGTTTATGAACAACGAGTCACAGATCCAGAGCAAATGACGAACTTGTCGAAAGAGTTCCGCGCTAGCTTGCCCGAAATTCTTTCTTTTGAACTTCCTCGTGTGATCACCCATTTAAAATCCGTGGATGGAACGCAGAAGATGCTTTTTGATATGGGTCAGGGACAAAGCGTGGAAGCGGTTTTGATTCCCTCTGAGGGGCGTCTGACTTTGTGTATTTCATCCGAAGTGGGTTGTAACATTGCCTGTAAGTTTTGTTTCACAGGAAAACAAAAATTAAAGCGCCGTTTGCGCACGGAAGAAATCGTCGGTCAGTTCATGCAAATTCATGATCGTTTGGGCGAAGATCAGCGTATTACGAATATCGTTTTCATGGGCATGGGTGAGCCTCTGGATAATCCCGAAGCGGTCTTTAAGACGATTGAGGTCGTGCATTCTCCGTGGGGTATTAATCTGTCCCGCAAAAAAATCACGGTGTCCACTTCTGGTATCGTTCCTGAGATGTGGAGAGTTTCTGCCGCCAAAGTTCGTTTGGCCGTGAGCCTCAATGGACCGAATGATGAAATTCGTACGCAAGTCATGCCCATCAATAAACGTTGGAATACGACGGAACTTTTGAATGCTTGTAAAGAGCATTATCGTATCACGAAGGATAAGATTACTTTTGAGTACGTCTTGCTGAAAGGGATCACGGATCAAATTGAACATGCTCGCCAGTTGGTGAAGCTTGTGAAAGATGTGCCTTGTAAAATCAATATCATTCCTTTCAATGAACATCCGGGCTCTGGGTACGAGCGTCCTTCCGACCAAACCATCGAAGCCTTCCATGCAGAGTTGATGCGCCTGGGAGCTCATGTTCTTTTGCGACGTTCAATGGGGCGTGATATTTTCGCGGCTTGTGGACAGTTGACCAGTCAGGTGCCTAATAAGCCTGAATCCATGGATATTTCGAATTCAAAACTAGCGGGTCTTCCCAAATATAAACGTGAGATGTTGCAAGACTCTCAGCATCAGGAGCAATAGATTATGTCAGAAATTCTCGTTGTCGGCAGCTTAGCATACGACTCTATTTCAACCCCATCTGGAAAAGTGGATCGGGCATTGGGTGGCTCAGCTAACTATTTTTCGCTTGCGGCGTCTTTGTTTTCAAAAGTTCGTGTGGTGGGCGTGGTCGGTGAAGACTACGATCAGAACGATTACGAGTTACTTCATTCTCGTGGTGTTGATTTGAGTGGTCTTTCTAAGGTTCCTGGGAAGACTTTCCATTGGGAAGGCTCCTACGAAGGGGATTTGAACGAAGCCAAAACTTTGAAGACGGAATTGAACGTTTTTGAACATTTTAATCCACAGTTGCCAGAGCACTTCAAAGATTCTTCTTTTGTTTTTTTAGCCAACATTGCGCCTGAGTTGCAGTTGCAGGTTCTTGAACAGGTCAAATCACCTAAGTTCGTGGGCATGGATACGATGAACTTCTGGATCTCGATCAAAAAAGAAAAGTTGATCGACGTTCTTAAGAAGGTGGATTTGGTTTTGATTAACGAAGGGGAAGCAAAGATGCTTACGGGCGCAGCGAATGCGATTTCAGCGGCACCTCTGATCACGGCGATGGGTCCTCAAGCAGTGGTTATTAAGCGCGGTGAGTACGGTTTTGCGATGTACTCTAAGACGGAAGGTTACTTCATCTTGCCGGCAATGCCGATTCCGACAGTCGTCGATCCGACGGGCGCCGGTGATACTTTTGCTGGCGGGTTCTTTGGCTATCTAGCGGCTCAGAAAACAGTCCCCACCATTGCGCACCTAAAACAGGCTTGTATCATGGGCTCCATGATGGCCAGCCACACCATTCAAGACTTCTCTGTTCGCGCTCTTTCAAAAGTGACTTTGGGAGATCTTGAAAAGCGTCTTGCAGAATACAAAAAAGTTATCACAATTTAGTATCTCAAATAGTTCCTTCGCGGTTTCTCATTTTGAAGCCGCGAAGGAAAATTTCATTTTAGTTTTTGTCTCAGTCTGAAATTTTCACTCCAAATAATAATTCACACCATGATTCTCGTCATCATCCCACCCGGCTGGGCTGCCTTAACCTTACGTTATTAAAAAATTGAGGTAGAGATGAAGCTCATTACAAAAATCATAGGTATTGTCGCATTGGCAGCAACGTTGGCATCGATCACTGCAACACAGATCGCGTGGAAGGAAATTGAAGAACAAGGAAAGGAAGATTTAGTTCAAAAAAGTCAGGCCATTTTAGATCAACTGGAAGGAACTCGCGACTATGTCGCTTCTCAAGGGGGACTTGACGAGTACATACGCTCGATCGTGACGAAGTATCCTGAGGGTGATCTTCCTAAAGAAGTTAAATTGAACGTGCTAAAAAGAGTTCCGATTTTTGCGTCTATCAAAGTAGGGCATGATCAGGCTCAGCGCAGTGGTTATGAATTTCGAGTGTTTTCTCCTGAACCACGTCGCAAAGAAAATCAAGCGACCACTGGTGAGATGGAGATCTATGCGCGCTTTGATAAGAACCCAGATCTCAAAGAGATCGTTGTCGATAGCGATCAATCTGTCGCCGTTTATCGCCCCGTTCGCCTTTCTGAACAGCAGGGTTGTTTGTTATGTCATGGCCATCCTGATCAGAGTCCTTTTGGAAATGGCAAAGATGTTCTCGGTTATAAGATGGAAAATTGGGCAGATGGCAAATTGCATGGTATTTTCGGTATCACCTCAAGTATGGAAAAAACCCATGCCGCCAGTAAAGCCTCTGTGGCGAATATCATTATGTTTGCCCTGGGAGGACTCGCTGTCAGTGTCTTTCTTGCCTGGCTGATTCTAAAGAAGCCTTTGACGCAACTTCGATCGGCGGTGGAGTCTATTAAAAACTCCAGTGCTCATCTCACTTCGACCAGCCATGAAATTTCCAGCTCGTCACAAAATTTGAGTTCGGCCACCACTCAAGCGGCCGCGGCCTTGGAAGAAACTTCCGCTTCGTTGGAAGAGTTGACCAGCATGGTTAAACTCAATACTGAGAACGCAGGGAGTGCCAAAGAGATCTCAATTATTGCGATCGAGGCGGCTAAAAAAGGAGAGAATCAAATTAATACTTTGATCACCTCAATGAAAGAGGTGGCGGCGTCTGCGAAGAAGGTGGAAGAGATCACCACGGTGATAGACGATATTGCTTTTCAAACCAATCTTTTGGCCCTGAATGCCTCGGTCGAAGCGGCTCGGGCGGGAGAGCAAGGGAAGGGGTTTGCCGTGGTGGCCGAAGCGGTCCGCGGTTTGGCGCAGAAGTCGGCAGTGTCGGCAAAAGAAATTTCGGAACTGATCGCAACAAGTGCCACGCAGATTAGTCAAAGCTATGACTATGCTTTAAAGAGTGGTGAGACCCTTCACTTGATCGTAAGTGAAGCGGAAAAAGTTTCGGTTTTGAACAACGAAATTGCCACAGCCAGTGTGGAGCAATCCGAGGGAATCCAGCAGATCACGCGCGCTCTTCATGAGTTAGACAAAGTAACTCAAAATAATGCGGCGTCTTCAGAAGAAACTGCGGCGGCCTCCGTTGAACTGTCTGGACAGTCCTCGAATCTCGATCAACTTGTTGATGATGTGGGGATTGTTTTAAATGGAGCCCAAAAGGCGGCGTAGCTTTCCCGACAAGAAGGGCATGGGCCCTTCTTGTCTTAAAATGAGATTTCCCCGACCTTGATCCTGATATTGATGGGGCTTTGTTTTATCTTTAAAGGGGGCGAGTAAAAATTCCGATATTTCCCTATAGATATGAGCAAAAAGAAAAAGAAATCTTCAGCCGCTGACAATCTTATTGAGTCCCTGATGGATGATCTCAAGGATATTCAGGCCGAATCTTCTTATCACAAAGAAGAGGCGGGGGATGATTTTTCTGGTATGCCAACCTACGATGATCAATCCCATCGTGTTGAGAAAACCAATATCAACAATATGTGGGAAAAACTGGAAAACGGTATCGAGAAAGATCTGGTTTCTTCAGAATTTACCGGGGGCGTGGAAGCTTCGGACGGGGACTCTGAAAATATGGAACCTGCCGTTTTTGAGATGCCAGAGGGGTTGGGCGATTTGCCTCCTTCTGAACGCTTCATGACGGGACCTTCTGCGGATGAAGATCGTTATGAGGGACCTTCTTCTGATGGTGGGTATCAATCTCCTGATGATCTGTTTGCTCCTCCCGTGCCTCAAGGATCTTATGAAGGTTCTTCAGAGGATGAATCGACTCGCCCTGTAATGGGTGGAGGCGGTTTTGGCGGTGGTGGAGAAGACAAAACTGTTTCGATTCAACAAGATCTCAATGCCACTTCTTCCGTCGTAGCCGGGACTGATGCTGACAAGACGGTGGCGGTGGATGGTTTTGCCAATGCTCGGTTGGGAGCTCGTAAGGCCCCGGATGTTGATGTTAAAGTTAGTATTGGCAACTTCCGTGGTAACCGTGGCGGTTCAGCGAATGTGATGACTTCGGTGGACGCAAGTTTAGCGCAGGCAGAAAATCTGAAGTTGGCTCAGCAGCGCATTTTAGAACTTGAAAAAGAAGTTGAAGGCTTGCGTGCCGAGAACGAAGAACTGGCTTCGGCCGGCGAAATCATTCGCTCTCGAACGGATGACCTCACGGTGCGTATCACCGAGTTGGAAAAAGAAAAGACCGAGATTCAAGAGTCCGCGCACAGTGAACTTTTGATTCTGAAGGGCAATCTGCAATACAAAGAAAACGAAGTGGCCAAGGCTCGCATCAAGGTGGAGGAGCTGGAAACTCGACTAAAATCGGACTTCAAAAAGATCCGTGTGCGCGAAAGAGAGCTAGAGAATCGTCTAGAGCTCTTGCGTGCGGAAAAATCCGCCCTCGTTCGGTCCAAAGATGAGTATATTTTAGAACAGAAAAGAAAGATTGATCAGCTATCTCAGGAACTCGATAATTACCGTAAGAAGTGTCTTGAGCTTAACAAGACTATCGAGGCGAATCAGGATCAGGTTAAACGCACCGAGCGTGCTTTGCGCTTGGCTTTAACTAATCTAGAGGCTAAAGAGGAGAACCTCGTTCCGTTGAAGAAAGCTGAGTAGTTATGGAATCCGCTTCCCCTGTTGAGAGCACCGAAAACGCTGTATCAGCGAAGCCCGCTCCCATCAAAAAAATCAAAGTCATCGTCAGCGATCTTCATTTGGGGAAGGGTCGTCTTTTGGAAAAAGGCGGGATCAACTCCCTGGAAGAGTTCTACTATGGGGAAAAGTTGGTGGAGTTCATCCATTACTATTCCACGGGAATCTATCGCGATTACGATGTGGAACTCATTATCAATGGCGACTTTCTAAATTTTCTTCAGTGCGACTACAAAGGCCACTTTCTTTCGGTGATCACCGAGTCGGTGACGCTCGAGATTTTAAAAGAAATTGTCAAAGGTCATGCGAATGTCTTTCAGGCAATGGCCGAGTTTGCAGCAAAGTCTGGAAACACCATCACCTACGTGGTGGGGAATCATGATCAGGGTATGTTATGGCCTGCGTGTCGGGCTTATTTGAACCAAGTCATTGGCACCCCGATTCGCTTTAAAAACATCGTTTATTTTTTTGATGGTGTACATATCGAGCATGGGCATATGCACGAGGCTGCCAATCGTATGGACCCTAAGAAGTTCTTTCTAAAAAAAGACCTGGTCGAGCCCATCTTGAATCTTCCTTTTGGCTCGCACTTTTTTTTAGAAGTCGTTCTGAAGATCAAACAGCATTACCCCCATGTGGATAAGATTCGTCCGTTCGGGAAAATGGTGCGCTGGTCTATCGTGAATGAAACGAAGATCATGATGCAGGCCTTTTTCATGGCCTTGGGGTATTTTATCAAAAGTGCTTTTGTGAAGGATCCCCGTCGCCATTGGCCGATTCGTCGAATTGTTCAGGTCATCGCTGAGAGTGCAATTTTCCCGGATTTGAGTGAATCAGCGCGTAAAATTTTAAACGACGAGCGTGTCCATACGGTTATTTTTGGACACACGCATGTCTATCAGTATCGGCAGTGGTCCGAGGACAAAGAATATTTTAATACGGGAACATGGACTGAGATCACTTCTTTGGATATTGTATCTTTGGGAAAGATCACGAAGTTGACGTACGTATTAATTGAATACCCTGAAGATGGAGGACGCCCCCGGGGACGTCTGAAAGAGTGGAAGGGTTATCACCGAATCGAGGAAGACGTCGCGATCTCCTAATACTCTATTTAGGATGAGGACGTATGTTAGAAATCTCTCAAGCCGCTCACAAGTTAGACCCTTCGATTTTGCAGAAGTGCCAGGAATCGCTGAAACTTTTTTTACAAAGAAAAGACATTGGTTTTCCGCAGTTGGTTGAGCGTATTCCTCTTTGGCAGCAATCGCATAAATTGGGACAAGAGTTTAATCAACGCTTCACGCGTTTGGTTGTGGTGGGACTCGGAGGTAGTTCCCTCGGCACGCGCGTAATTGGTGAAGTGTTTCGCGCCAAGAATCTATTTTTCGTGGATAATGTGGATGCCCTTGAGTTTGAGACCTTGATTGAAGAGCTGGGTGATTTACGTGAAGTGGGTTGGGTCTTTATCTCTAAAAGCGGAACCACCATTGAGTCTCTCTGTGCGCTCGAGTTTTTAGATCAGATTTATAAAGAAGAAAAGCTGACATTGGCGGCACAAAGTTTGGTGATTTCAGAACCTAAAGACAACACTTTGACCGGTTGGGCGAAGAAGAATTCTATTCCCACCTGCGAAATTCCTTTTGATGTTGGGGGGCGTTTTTCTGTCCTTTCTCCGGTGGGAATGGTTCCTGCGGCGTTTTTGGGATTGGACCTTGAAAAGATCCGTGTTGGAGCCATGCGGGCTTTGGCCGACACTTCGTTGGTGGCCCAAGCCATGGCTCAGACGGCGCAAAGTTTTGAGAGAGAGGAGTGGATCACTCTTCTTTGGTTCTACAATTCTCGTTTAAAAAATTTCGGTGGCTGGTTTCAGCAGCTTTGGGCGGAATCTTTGGCGAAAGCCAAGGGACGCACCGGCGGCCCAGCACCACGAGCGAGCACGCCCATGTGGGCGGTCGGCGCTTCAGATCAGCATTCTATTTTGCAACAGGTGATGGAGGGAGCCCATGACAAGTTTGTGATGTTCCTTCGCGTGGAAGAATCAGAGGCGGGTTCTCAGCGATTGCACAAGACTCAGTTTAAAGAAACTCTGGATCTTGAGGGGCGCACGATGGGCGAATTGTTGCGCGCGGAAGCGTTAGCGACCCAAGAGGCGTTGACGGCAAACGGTGTTTCTACCATGACGTTTAAGACGAAGGTCCTAGATGAAGAAACTTTGGGATACCTCTTTATGTTCTGGCAGTTGGTAGTTGCGGGGCTGGGTGAGTACATGCAAATTGATGCTTTTGATCAGCCTGGCGTCGAGCTAGGCAAGAGACTAGCGAAAGAGAAATTGAAGAAAGCATGATTGTCATTCTACGGAGAGGAGTTTTATACTTTTCTCTATGGTTCATAGCGATGACAACTCCAATGACAACTTAGAAAAAACCAGTATTGTCGCCAGCGACACTTTTAAAGGCCGCCTGAAGGAGGCCGATGAGGTGCCTCCGGCGATTGTGGTCTTGATTGGCCCTCCAGGTTATGTGGGGAAGCAATACCCAATTACGGCCAGTGATATTGTGATCGGCCGTTCGGTCGAGAGTCAGGTTTACATTGATGATAAGAGTTTAAGTCGTTCTCATGCCAAGTTTGCGGTGAACGCCAGCGAAGTGTCCGTGATTGACTTGGGTTCCACCAATAAGACCATCGTGAATGGGCAAGTCATTCCTCCTTTGGCATCTTGTTTATTGAAAAATAACGATCAGATTAAAACCGGCAACGTCATCTTTAAGTTCCTTGAAAAGGGAAGCATTGAGGCGATGACAAACGCGGCGATGTATGAACGTGCGCAAAAGGATGCTTTGACCGGAGCTCACTCCAAAGGGGCTTTGCTTGAAAAAGGCCCGGAAGCGATGAAACGCGCGGAAGTGTTGAGTGAACCATTGAGTTTGGTGACCTTTGATATCGATCATTTTAAGAAGATCAACGATAACTACGGGCATCCCGGTGGTGACTATGTTTTGAAGGAGCTTTGTCGCATCGTGATCACAAAATTGATTCGTTCCAATGACTTCTTTGCCCGCTATGGTGGGGAAGAATTTGTTTTGCTTCTTTCGGGATCTCCTTCCAAAACGGCCGGCGAGGTGGGTGAACGTATTCGTCAAACCATCGAAGGCCATGAGTTTGTGTGGGAAGGTAAGAAAATCCCGGTGACCATTTCTGTGGGAGTCGCCACGAAGCTTGCGACGGAAACAGAGTGGACGCAAATCTACGATCGCGCCGATAAGGCCCTTTATCAATCCAAACAAGGTGGCCGCAACCGCATCACCATTGCTCAGTAGTCTCTTTTGACTCGGAATTCCGTGGGAGGGCTATCTAGCACTCCCCGCAAATGGCATTCTCGAAGCGACTCTATATATAGAGCCTTCGGTCCTTTCCATAAGAATTGCTAATACGTGTCATAACAAAATGCGTAATTCATAAATTATTTCATATATTTAGGGTCACTTTGACTCCTGTCATTTCGGCATCATCGTTGCACTAGTGAAAGAGTGTAGGCACTGCGGGTTTGGGGGCGAATTTACCGAGGGCTGAGGGGGGGCGAAATGGCCTTTCTGGGAAAAAAATTCAGAACGTTAACCGAATTTAGACAGAAACGAGTCATAGTATGGAGAGAGATCTAAATGTAACGGATCTTGAACTGGTAGAAAAAGTGAAGTCTGGCGACAGACGCTCTTTTTCCGAACTCGTGAAACGACATCAAAGAAGTGTGCTGCGGTTGAGTTTGAGGTTTGTAAAGGATATGGACACGGCGGAGGATGTAACGCAAGAAGCGTTCATCAAAGCTTACGAGAAGCTGAGCTCCTTTGAGGGGCGCGCCTCTTTCAAGAGCTGGTTGTTCCAGATTGCCGTCAATACGGCTCGGAATAAAATCCGCGAGTGGAAAAGAGACACTGTAGATATCGACGATGTTCAGTTGGCGGTGGATGCTGAAGCTGAAACAACCCTGGTCCATACTGCGGTGGCGGATATCCTGCACAAGGAAGTGGATAAATTACCTCTAAAACAAAAAACGGCGTTGGTTCTTCGTGTTTATGAAGACCTTAGTTTCAATGAGATCGCTGATATCATGGAGTGTCCTTACGACACCGCGAAGGCAAACTACCGCCACGCGCTCATGAAACTTCGTCAAACTTTTGAGCAACAATCTGAGCTCAAAAATTGGACTGAGGAAATTGGTGGTTTCTTTATGGAAGTTAACCAAAGATTTGCGGAAGCAGAGGGATAATCAATGGATCGCAAAGACCCAATGGATCGCATGGACAAAGTACGTAAGGGCCTGAAGGCTGCCGACGATCTGGAACTGCCGATGAATGATGATTTTTTTGATCGTCTTCATGATAAGATCATGGCTGAAGTCGATAAGACGGAAATCGCTCCGCCCCCGATGTTGGTGACGCCAAGAAATCTTCTTCGTGCTCACTGGAGAGGATGGCTTTATCCGGCAGGCGGTGTAACATCTCTTTTTGTCCTGGCATTTCTATTGATGCCTCAGGTGTCAAAAGTAAACCAGTCGATGCAGCGAGTAGGGCTTTTTAGTGATGGCCACGAGCGTATTGTTGCTGAAGCTTTATTGTCCCCAGAGGATTTGTCCCAGACTTTAATCAGCACGCAGAGCGAATCTGACTTTTTTATGGACGTAGCTCGCGAATCATTCGAAAATTTATCTGTATCTAAATTCAATAAAATCATGGGTGAAAGCGCTCGCTAGTCACCCATCATCGGGTGATAAAAGTGCGCTGGATAGTTATTTTCATTTTTACTGGGGTCTTGTGTGGACCCATCAACCCTGCGGTTCACGCGGCGGAAAAACGCAATCAATTGGAAGAGCTTCTTATTTGGAAAATGAGTGATGAATTGAAACTCAATCCGATAGAAGAGAAAAAGTTTACCGAGATCGTTAAAGGTTTGAATACAAAAAAGACTGAGCTGAATCAAAGTCTGCAATCTTCCGTCGAGAAGATGAGCAAGTCCTCGTCAGCAAAACTCAAGGAAGAAGAGCTGAACCGTTATCGCATAATTTTGCAGAACTACAGTCGTATGGCGGAAGAGGAGTTCGATCGTTTGAAGCCTCTTCTGGGGGCTGAGAGAATGGCTCAGTATTTGGTGATTAAACAAGATCTCACCAATCGAATTAAAACAATGTTGGCAAATCCAGAGGCCAACGGTAAGGGAAGCAAGCCACTTCCCCAGCCCAAGTTAATCGAAGAAAAATAATTTTAGCGAGTTTTGGAAAGGCCGGTGCGGACGATGGAAAGATCGGCCGACTTTTTCGCTAAGTCCAAAACTTGATCTTTATAAAGCGATGCCAGCTTATCCGGACTCAGACGTAAAGCCTCACGGCAAGTGCGCCCGGTACGAAAAGCGAGATCCGCAGGGGTCAATGTCGTGCGGGTTTCAACTTCTCTTGTTTTCACATTCCACAAAACGGCTCTCATCAGAAAATAAGCTTCGAGATCACCCTTGGCGACCTCAGTTTGGCAAAGCATCCCGTAGCCAGCTCGATAGGCCGCGAAGTTTTCATCCCCCATGGGGTGAATCACAAAAAGATATTGGGCGCCCTGCTTTTCCGCTTGAGATAAGAAGTATTGTTCCAAACCTTGGTATCTATTTCCTAAATAGAGATCTTTGAGGGCTCGCGCCTCATTTTTTCCTTGTTGAACAAGAGCGGGATCCACTTCAAGAGCAAAGGCTCTCTTGTTCATTCCTTTAAAGGAGCTGAGCAGCTCCGTTGTGATCGTGTTGTTGATAGACCACGTGGTCACGTCCGCGGCGTGCTCTTTTGTGGTTGTCGCTTTAGGAGTCAGATATTTTATCGAAAGAGTGTCGTCAAAAACGGAAACAACCCCGATATCGTCGACGGAATCCAATTTATGAGTCTTATCTGATGTTGTGGTACAGCTAACTAGAAATACAGCGAAAAACAGAAAGAAGATTTGCTTCAACATGATGATCCTCCGGGACATCTAAGAAGATACGCAGTTTGCCTGCGGAAGTCTACAGGACCGGTCTCCAGGTCGCGATGAGGTCCTTCAAACTTTGAGCGGGATCTTTGGCGCCCTCCAGGGATTTGCATTTCTCAATGAAACGCGAATAGTCCCGCCCCATAAGCTCATAGAGCTTTTCAAAGTCTCCCAGATCTTGCATATAGGTCTTGTAGACAAGCAGGCGAGCATTGTTGAGTTTCAACTCGGGAAATTTATCAAAGGCCTTCGTCTTTAGTTGTGGCTGCAGGTTTTTGATGAAATGTTCCTGGATCTGTCGAATGCGTTCCGTGCGTTTTTCCTCAGAGCGCGCCGTTGCCGGGAGCTCATTGTACCATTTTTCCAGATTGTTTAATTCGGTAGAGATAAATAAAGAGAAAAGTTTATGGTCCTCGTTCTCTTGCTGGATGTGTTTTAACGTGGGTGAGTCAGGACCTTCTTTTTTCAAGTAGAACTGCTCAGCCCCTTTGTTTCCCAGAAAGGTGGCGAGGCGCTCATTGAAGTCAGCAGCTTGTTTGATATACAAGGTGGCGTGAACGGTTTCGTGAATGATCGTATTGACCAGATCATAGTCGTCATAGCGAAGCATAGAGCTGAGGACCGGATCATTAAACCAGCCCAGGGTGCTATAGGCTGAGACGCCACGGAGGTAAGTGTCGAGATCTTCCTTTTGGAGTTCTTTTTCTTCTTCCAAGGCGTCGGTTTCATTGAAATACCCTTTGTAAGGCATTTTCCCCATGAAAGGATAAGACCATTGATAGTGTTTCAGTTCCCAGCGAGGGGCTGCGCTGATCACGTAGGTGACGTAAGGACGTCCCAACTCGACATAGGAAGTGTAGTTTTTTGTGACTTTAAGATGCAGATTTTTTTCCGCGAACTCACGAGCTTCTTGGGACAGACGAAGTTTATTTTTTTTGCTTTCATCTAACTGAGGATCTTGCAGAGCCGTTTCAACGGGGACGCGGCTGTGCAGCAGTTTCATCTGCCCCACGCCCGATTTCATCAGGTAACCCATTTGACAGCCACTTAGCAGGAGCAGTGACGAAAGAATCCAGAAGAACTTTATCAAAGAACCCAAGTGATTCCCGCGCGGACGGCCGTGTCGTCAGTTTGCAGGCCGCCTCCAATAGGGGTTTTCCAAACATCGTATGAAAGTTTCACACCAAAAGTTTCCGTGAGTTGAATCTTGAGACCCGCTCCATAGCTGGGCACGGTGGCTTTTTCAGGCTCAATGGTGAAGGTGTCTTGGCCCTGGATTTTGACCTCTTGGTACCGGCTGATCTGAGCTCCGCCGCCTTTGATATAAGGTTGGAAAAGAGCTTTCTTGTCGGCAAAAACTAAAATCAAGTCAGCACCCATGATCTGTGATTTTTGAGTCGTGGTTCGTTGCGCGTCTGAGGCGCTGGCTTTCTCTTCTCGCAAACCGCGGGCGTCGGTGTAACTCAGTTCCAGAGCCAAACGCTCTAAGAAGTACAAAGACAGTGATCCCGTGATCGACTCAGAGTCAAAAGAGTTGTTCTCGTCAAATGTGGTGGTTTTTCTTCCGTAGGAGAGTCCCAGTTCGGTGTAAAGAGCATGAGCTGGGACCGTGGTGGACACTAAAACGGACAAAATAATAAACGCGAGAATTTTCTTCATGTTCCCATTCTAGCAAGGCTCAGTGGCAAGGGACATGGATTCTGGCATTCTCTAGACTAAAGCAGTTAGACCTATCTCCAGATGCCTTCGATCGCGGGGGAGGTGGCATCCAGTCGTCCCAGACTGCCAAGGTTGAACTCGACTTCGATCGTCTTGAGGATGCTTGCGTGAGTCAATGTTTGGCGGTTGCTGGCACCTGGTTTTACCGAATCTCCGAGGAGGACGGTGTAGATGTGGTTGTTATTGCGGGCGCGGGATTCATCAAAGGTAATGACCACAAGCAAGTCTTTCATGAACGTAGGATCTTGAAGTTTGTCTGCGAGGACTTTTTCTAACCAAGCCGAAGCGAAGCGGCTTCCGGTATCGTGTCCATCGTTATCAAGATCCGGGGACAGAAGAGAGAAATTAGGAAGGGTGCCGGCGGCAGCATCTTGGGCAAAAGCTTTGAGGTCTTGAATGTTCGCACAGCGATTTGGGTCTGAGGAGATATTATCGAAGCTGATGAAGGGATTGTGTTTGCGCACATAGCGTCCCTTGGTGGCGCCGGTAAAGCAGTTCCCCGGATAATTTTCCATGTAGCCTTTCCAAGAAAGACCTCTTTTTTCCAAAAGATCGATCAAGTTTTGCTGACGAAGATTAACAGGGTCGTCGTTTTTGACTTGAAAGGAATCCCCCCCAATCATGGCCAGGTAATTTCCTTGAGAGGGGTGAGTCAGGCCATTCATCTTTTCAAGGAGCGCTCCTTGAGAGGCCGCCTTCTTGAGGAAGGGTTGTTTCAGGGCCTCGTCGTAATCGGTATTTTCCAGAACAATAATTAAGACTTTCTTAAAGCGCTGTCCCGTTGATGAGTCTGCGGCGTGAGCGAGGTTGCCAAGAAGGAACGCACATAAAAAGAACAGTTTAAACATAGAGGCTCCTTAGCCTAGTTGCGATTGACTAAAACCGGTGGATTGTAGTTCACCGTGAATGAAAATTTAATATGAATGAATCCGTCGTCTTGAACCATTTCCTGAGGAGGATTGGGGAAGACGCGCGCATCTTTAAAAGCATTAATGGCTGCGGCATCAAAAGACTTAATGCCGGATTCTTTCATTACCAGTGCTGAGCGCAGAAAGCCGTTTTTATCCAAAAGGAACTCGACATGCGTTACCCAGTTGCGGTTTCCGACGGAGGTCAGCGTGTTGTGATCAAAATTATTGATGGCTTGTTGCACGCGGGTTTCCCAGCGGAAGCGAATCAGCTCTTCCATGCGTGCATAAAATGTGTAGAACAGATAACGATCCGTATTCAGCGCCGTGAAGGATCCCACTTTGACGTCACGAGGCATGGATTCGCCAATCGTCGACATGCCGTCATTGAAACGATTCATCTCTTGCAGCTCTTTGGAAATATCCACCGTGTGATAGCCGTCTTTGTCCTGGTCTTCCCCTCGGGAGGTAGTGGTTTTTTCAGAGGGGGCGTTCTTTTTGTTTTGTGCCGTCCTTTGATTGCTGCGGTTTTCCGTCATGCCGGATTGAGCCGCTTGAGTTTCTTCACGCACGCGTTGTTTTTGTTCAGAAAGAAAGCGCGCCAAATTTTCATCGTCTGGAGCTTTGAGCTTTTCCGGAGCCAGCGTTTGGCGCACAACTTGTTTTTTCTCTGTTTTAGGAGTGAGAGCTTCCAGGATTTGCCCCTCGGGAAAAAGCGCCACTTCGATCGTTTCTGGAGGAGTCACGGCAATGCGTGGAGCAAGCCAAAGCACAGCCCCAATAAGGAGAATGTGGAAAAAAGAGCTAAAAAGGACCGCGCGAATCACTGGCATTGTCTCATTCTAAGACGAAACTAGACCTAAGGGCAAGACGGCTAAAGTTGAAACGTTTTTTACCGATAAGAAATGAGTCAACAGGGGGAAAAATGGGGAAAGTTCTCGATATCACGCCACGCCTAAAAGCTCAGAATTCTTTAGAAAACACCAAAGTAGAGGTTGGGGCGGAAATCCACGATATTACTGAGGCTCGTCAAGAAATCCTGAGCCGGGATCGTCGGGACGTTAAAAGAACAATCTTAACTGAGTTTGTTGGGGCCTTTGTGGTTCTGCCAGAGAAGGGGCTTTTGAAAGCCGCACTCTATGATATTTCTGACAACGGGATGGCGTTTGACTTAGAACTTCTTGAGGGTGGTTTTGCTGCCGGTGAAGAGGTGGCGATGCGTGTGTACCTCAATCATTCAACGTACTTTCCGTTCACTATTCGTGTGACCAACAGTCGCGCCATTGAAGATGAAGGCGTGGTTCGTCACGGTGCTAACTTCGTCAAAGGCACAATGAATGATGTCGCGCTCCATCATTTTGTGAAGTTTATCGAAAATGTCAGTGCAAGCTTAAAAACAGACACGGGTGACGTACTCGTTTCTCACATCTCGTAATTTCATTTTTTATCGCGGTCCTTTTCCGTAGACTTTAGTCCTGCAATTTGTTGCAATTTAGGCTGCAGATATATACTGCAGCCAAACTGCAGTATGCAGGGAACTAAACTACGGAGGGCTGTCCTTGAGCAAATCTAAGCGCAGAAAAATTGTTGTAGATACGAACGTCATTCTTTTCGATGCTCAGGCGATCCTGCGTTTCGGCGAAGCTGATGTTCATATTCCTATCTCTGTTATCGAGGAAGTAGACAAGTTTAAAAGAGATCAGGGCGAGAATGGACGTAATGCCCGTCAGTTCAGTCGTTTTATCGACGTGCTTCGTGCCAAGGGTTCTTTGGCAAGTGGCGTGCAAATCGATAATTCCGAAAGCATGGTTTACATCAATACGGATTTGATGTTGGCGGGAATGCCTTCTGAATTGGACCACCAAAAAGCGGACAATCGTATTTTGAATACAGCGTTGGCTCTGCAAAAACAACATCCCCGCTATAAAGTGGAATTGATCACCAAAGATATCAATCTTCGTATTAAAGCGGACGTGTACGGCGTGGTCGCCAAAGACTACGAGACCAATGATATCAACCGCGATGACCTTTACGAGGGTTATCAAGAGATCATGGTGACTCCAGAACAGATCGACAGTTTCTACAAAGAAAAACGTTTTATCACGGATTTGAAGTTGTATGCGAATCAGTACGTGATCATGAAAGACACGGCGAATTCGAACCACTCTGCGATCGGTCGCTACAGTTTTGCAGAAAAAGCGATTGTGCCTTTGGTGCAAGCGGCGGACTCTATCTGGGGAATTCACGCGCGCAACGTGGAACAGGCCTTTGCCTTGGACTGTTTGTTGAATGATGAGATCATGTTTATTTCCTTGGTGGGTAAAGCGGGAACAGGGAAGACTTTGATGGCTATTGCCGCAGGTCTTCATAAAACTCTTGATCAGGGGCAATTCCAAAGATTGTTGGTGTCTCGTCCGATCTTCCCAATGGGGCGTGATATTGGTTATTTGCCAGGTGACATTGAACAAAAATTGAATCCATGGATGCAGCCGATTTTCGATAACGTCGAGTTTTTGATGGGTGCGGACAAAAAAGCAGCGGGTCGTGCTCAGGAATTAATCAATCAAGGGATGCTCAACATCGAGCCATTGACTTACATTCGTGGCCGCAGCATTCCAAAGCAGTACCTCATTGTTGATGAAGCACAAAACTTGACTCCGCATGAAATCAAGACGATCGTTACGCGGGCCGGTCGTGGAACCAAGGTGGTTCTGACGGGCGACGTTTATCAGATTGATAACCCTTATGTGGACTCAGCAAACAGTGGTCTCACATATGCTGTCGAGAGATTTAAAGGGCATCCGATTGCAGCCCATGTGACTCTCACAAAAGGTGAAAGATCTGAGCTGGCCGAGTTGGCAGCGAATATTCTTTAGGAGTTAAGTTATGACGGATGCAGTAGCAGCAACAGGAATTGACGTCGGTTTTACGGCGTCATTCACCACGCAGGTCACAGATAAAATGGTTCATCAGTTTGCGGATCTTTCCGGAGACCGCAATCCGATTCATTTGGATGATGCCTATGCAGCGAAGAGTCGCTTTGGGCGCCGTATCGCCCATGGAATGATTGTGGGGGCTTTGATTTCCAGAGCTCTTGTCGATGGCCTGGGTGTGGGCGGTATTTATTTGGGACAAAATTTGAAGTTTGTGAATCCTGTTTTTATTGATGACGTCGTCACTGTAACAATCAAAATCACCGGTCTTCGAAAAGAGAAGGGGATTGCGACTGTTGAGACGATGGCCGTAAATGCCAAGGGTGATATCGTAGTGAAGGGCGAAGCCGTCATTATGATGAATGCACCGGCCTAAGAAGGCTTTATGAGCGCCATTTTCCACCTCGTCTATATTAGCGATGCAGCTATGGATATCAGTTACACTGATATCCGCGATATACTTGAGGTGTCCCGTCGAAAAAATGCGCTCGATAACATCACCGGTCTTTTAATTTACCGAGATGGTTTTTTTCTGCAGTTGCTCGAAGGGGAAGAGAAGAACGTGAAGGCTCTTCTCAATAAAATTCGCCTTGATGAGCGTAATAGTGCCCTTCGGGTTCTTATTGAGACCACAGGGGATCAACGTCTTTTTGAGGGTTGGTCGATGGCATTTATGGATGGAGATATTTCTTCAAACTCCACCCAAGATCTTATTGATCTTTTTGATGCTTGTTTGGGGGCGGAAACAGATCGCCGTGATTTAATCATGCTGATGCTGAAGAAGTTTCGCGCCTCCGCTCCGGAATTAAAATAAACAACATTGTTAAAAGGAGATTCCCATGAAGAATCTAATGTCACGTCTTCTATCATCGAGAAATTATAATACCAAATACGACGACATGGCTTTGACGGTTTTACGTGTGTTTATCGGTTTGACCATGGCCTTTTCGCATGGCTTAGGAAAACTTCCTCCGTCAGAAATGTTGATTTCGGGCGTGGCGGCTTTGGGCTTTCCAATGCCCGAACTTTTTGCTTGGAGTGCAGGACTGGCCGAGTTCGCCGGAGGCATATTGTTAGCGATCGGCTTGCTCACGCGCCCCGCAGCCGCTTTTGTTGTTATCACCATGATGGTCGCCGCTTTTGGGGCACATGCCGCAGATCCATTTGCGAAAAAAGAAATGGCCCTTTTATTTCTGTTTTCGTCCTTGTTCTTTGTTCTTCATGGAGCGGGTCGCTGGTCGGTGGATCATCTGATCACAAAGAAGAAATAGCCTATAATAAAACTTAAGAGGTTGAGCTCATGAGTTCAAAATCGAGTTTTTGGCTTTTAATATTTTCTCTTCTGCTTCCGTCCTGGGGGCAGAGTTCCGATTTGAGTTGCCGTCTGAAGTCCCGGCCGGGGCTTACAAAGTTAGAACTCAAAATAAGTGGTGATGCCACCGAGTTGGCAGCGAAACTTAGTGCAAAGGGGTTCTCCTGTGATCGCCCGGCCCCCAGCTATGAACGAGGGGTGCGCTGTCGCGGCAAATTGGCGGCGTATCCTGAAGCCGTTAATATTTTCATCCCCTCGCAGTTTGAAAAGAAGAACTCTTTGCCTGTTGCTTTGCATTTTCACGGTCACAATACCGGGTGCGAGCGAGGAACGCCCGAGTGTCACTTCAATGTGGTCAACGGAGATGGGGACTATGGAAAGTTTTTGACTGACTCTGGGGCGAACACTCTTTTAGTGATGCCCGAAAGTCAGGGACGTGACGATACCTTTAAAAGCTTTTTCAAAAAGCCTCAGGATCTGGATCTTCTGATGAATGCCGTCAAAGAAACGGTAGGTGTGCAGTCTTGGGACTCGCTGTCGTTATCCAGTCATTCGGGCGGCGATGCCGTGATGGACCGTTTGGCCCGGTGGTATGAGTCTGATCAGAAAGGGGCTCTTCTTCAGAAGTTACGAAGTGTCGCCTTGTTTGATTCCTTGTATGCGGATCGTGAAGGGGTGGCGCAGTGGCCTGCGGCGATGAAAAAAGAAAATCCTTCTTCGCGATTTTTGGGTTCTTATGTCGTCGGTCCCGGAGCTTCCACGGTGAAGCACATGAAATGGCTGCGCACCCGAGTGCCAGATACAGAGCAATGGCAGTTTCGCGAAGTGCGCACAACGCATATGGCGATCATGAAGGATGGCGGGATGAGTGACTATCTACGCGACTCTTGCAGATAGCAATAGAGGATGGCTTTTAAAGTGCTCGTAAAAGTTTGTTTTTAAGTAGCTCTTTGAAGGCCTGTGCATCCACAGGTGCCTCAAGAAGTTGTTCAAGGCTGACCATGGTCTCTGTCGTGAACCCACAAGGATTCATTCCACGGAAAGCTTGAGGGTCATAGTGAAGATTGATCGCGGCCCCATGGAACGTCACCCACTTGCGAACACCGATTCCAATCGATGCCAGTTTGCGATTTCCCACCCAGACTCCGGTTTCGTCTGCCTCTGAGTTTGTCTGTGGATTTTTCTGTAAAGATCTTCCTTGGGCTTCGATTTTGTAAGCGCCAAGGACGTCCACGATGGACTCTTCAAAGACGCGCAAGTAACCGATAATTTCACGGTCTCGGCGTCCTTTGCGGATGTGCGCAAGATTCAGAATGGGATAGACGATCAATTGGCTAGGACCATGATAAGTGGCGCGGCCGCCTCGAGAAATCTCCATGACCGGCCCTTGCCACGCGAAGACGTCTCCGGGTTTGGTGGCTCGCCCGAGGGTCACGACGGGAGGGTGAGTGCAAAAAATCAAAAAACCTGGAAGGTCTTCTGTCTGCACCTTCTCCACCAGAGCATTTTGCTTCGCTAAAGCCTCTTCGTAGTTGATGAGACCCCAGTCTTGAAAATCCAAATCCACCATGTCTTCGTTTTGCCATCATCTTACGAAGAAGTCATGCAAACTCTTTGGGGAGGCCATTTTCAGAGGTAATGAAGAACATTTTGACAGCAATTAAGGGGCTTGTGTTGAGGGTTTAGTCAGAAAAATTTCAGAATGAGATTCCCTTGAAAAGCACCCTCAACAGTCGGAACAATGGAAGCATGGATAGGGAGATTGTTATGAAAAATCTAGGACTGATGACAGTTTTTCTTGCAGGGATGATGCTGACAGGATGTCTTGAGAGCGGGCAAGGGACGGAAGTTCCTTCGAATCTGAATAACGGAGACTTCTCTGTAATTACTGATCCAGGTCAAGACACCAGTAATAATGGTGGCGGTCAGAACGGCGGCAATACAACTCCCGATGATGGCGGCAGCTCCACCCCGCAACTGCCCAGTGAACCCGATGGATTCTACATCAACAAAGGGCAAGCTTTGACATCTTCGACCAATCTCATGTTGGATTTCTATCCTCCCTTCTATGCCGCCTATACCAAGGTTTCAGAGAATGACACCTGCACCGGAGGTGTTTGGGCGGGATACGCGGACGTAGGCTCCTTTGTCAGCTCAAAGATCAATCAAAATGTCCCCTTAAGCGTGCAGTTCCGCGATCATGATGGTCGTATGAGTTCTTGTAATGTCAGAAGTATCTTTATCGATCAGGCAGGCCCTGACATTGTCTTTGCGAAATATCCTTCGGCTCCTGTCGAGGAGGGGTTGGATGTGGAGATCGTATTTTCTGTGACAGACCCTGGGGCGGGAGTTGCCGAAGTGACTTGTCAATTCGCCAATACCAGCAAACCTTGTGCTGCCGGACAAAATAAAATCCTCTTCCCTAAAATGGCTGGAGGCGATTACACACTCACTGTTTTGGCTAAAGATAAATTGGGATTTTCTTCACAGAAGTCTGTTTCTTTCAAAGTCTCCTCTTTGTATAAACAGATGGCTCAGAATGTGAAAGTGAATGAGTATAAAAAAGTTGATATCCTTTTTGTCATCGATAACTCGGGTTCCATGGCTTATGAACAAAAAAGCATGGCGTCTCGTGTTCGCAATTTCTTGGATGTCGTGAAGGGGCTGGATTGGCAGATTGCGGTTACAACCACGGACCCTGTTCACAAAACATTGGGGGACGGTCGTTTAGTTCCTCTTTACGGAAAAACGGGTTCATATATTTTGACCTCTTCGGTGTCGGATGCGGACGCTCGCTACACCTTGGGTATGACTTTGCAAAGACCTGAGACAGGAAGTGGCAGTGAACAAGGGATTTACGTTGCTTATCGCGCCATCGAAAGATCCTTGGCGGCTGCTGGAGGCAATACCAACTTTATCCGTCCTGATGCGCAACTGGCCGTAGTTTTGATTTCCGACGAAGATGAGTCTGCGAACGGGCCGAAGAATGATCCTGCGAATTTTGTTAAATTTGTCCAAGATAGTTTTGCCGGACAAAAAAGTATGAGTTTCCACTCCATCATTGCTCGCCCTGGAGACAAAGCTTGTTTGAATGGCGAAGGTTATTCAGCGGGATATCGTTACGAACAGATTTCAAAGCTGACTGGCGGAGTGATCGGGGATGTGTGTGCCACAGACTATGCGGCTCAAGTGCAAGGCATCGCCGAGGGTGTCAGAAAGACGTTGAAGTCCATCACCTTGTCATGTGCTCCGATTGTGGACTCCATGAGATCTATCTTGGTTCTTAAAGATGGTCAGGTTTACAATGGGACCAGCAAGATGGAAGGCCTGAATCTGGTGTTTGACGGAATGTTGCCAGCTGGGAATTACGAAGTGTATTACTCGTGCTTGAAATAAGCGGATCTTTTAAAAAATGAACAGTGAAAGAGGGTCTTTGTGGAGGCCCTCTTTTAGTTTCGCAGGGCCTCAGGGTTTGAGTTGAAAGAAACACCACTTTGACTGACTTTGGTGTCGCTGGGGCGAGTGTCTTTGGTTAAAAGACTTTTTAAAATCAAACGCGCAGGGGTGTCCACCATCAAGGTGAAACCGGTAGGAATCGCGCTATTACGCTCGACAGCTTTGCGCAGATCTGGATTGTAAAGGATAAAATCCTCTTTCGCCAAACCACTGCGACGTAAAAGTTCTTTGGCCCCAATCGGACGTGCTAACTTCACTGTGTGCAGATCCAAAGTCTTTTCATACTCCAGATCTTTAAAAATCTGCTCATGATATTTTTCGGCATAGAGGGCCGCCAAAAATTCACTATAGAAATTTGAAGAGGCGAAGTCGAAGGTGCGAGATTGATAGTTGCCGACAATCTCGGCAAGATCCTCGCTGTCCGCCGCTTTCATCGCACGACGAATTCCTGAAGGACCATGATTCCAGGCGGTGATTGCCAAAGGCCAAGAGCGACGAAGAATCATGTGATTTTCTTTTAAAAGTCGGGCGGCCGCTTCGGTGGCCTTAAATGGGGAATTACGTTCGTCGATGTGCTCATTCACGGTCATAAAGCTTTTGCCGGTGTAGTCCATAAATTGCCAAATGCCGGAAGCACCCACTTTGCTGATGGCGTGTTTGTTAAAGCTGCTTTCGACAAAAGGGATGCGAGTGAGTTCCACGGGAAGTTTATGGTTGCGGAAGATCTCTTCCATGCCGCTTAGATAAAGAGGACTGACTTCAAGGCCTTCCGCGAAGAAGTTCTTCTGGCCGGTTTGCACGCGAACCTTTTTAAGAGCCTCTTGGGCTTTTTCGCTGAGGGTTCCGGGCAAAGCTTCCAGAGCCTTGGCTACGGCGACTTGATATTCATTTTCTTTGTCGATGGCGGCACCATCAGCCAAGTCCTTCAGGGCTGTGCGGATATTGCGAACTTCATCAGCGACAAACTCGTCAGCTTTGACATTGCGAAGCCAACGCACCTTTGGGGTCTCGGCATTGATAATACCTGTAACGTCGACCACCTTAAAAACAATCCAAGGATATTGAGAGTGATGCACCACGCGGTTGTTAGAGTCATAGCGAGTATAGATATCAAACCAAAAACCAACACGGTCCCGTAAGCCAGCGGGGATAGTGAAATCTTCGGAGATACGATCTTGGTAATCATTCAGGATTTCTTCACGGTGATAGACAATATTGGGGTCTTTAGAGAAAACTTCTCCATCCAAAATAAGCTTTTGAATATGCTGTACGATCACGGGCACGTTAACAGAGTTAAAGAGCACCAAAAGAGCTGTCATTCCCACCAATGACTTAAAGACATTGCGAGTGCTTCGTTTTGAGACAAATGATTTGATGGTCTTAATACTTTGTATGCTCTTCATGCCAAACATAAAGAGCAAGAGTGGTGCTAGGGTACTGGGGGACTAACCCCAGCCTATTGGTTCTGAGCCGGCCTGGGTGTCTAAAAGAACGTCAGTGGCAACAAAACACGCGGGTCATCGAATTGGCCTGAATTTGCCTCTCGAATTGAATCAACTATTTGTCAAAATAAGAATCGTATATCTTACCAGTCTTTGGATCGATAAAGAATTGAACACCTCGGCAAAGAGCTATCAGCTTTCCACTGCGACCACTCACAAGGGCATATCCAACCCCTTTTACTTCAAAATCAGGCTCTTCAATGGTCCAAATCTGGTTTCCTTCTTCATCGAAGGCGAATACGTTTCTCATGCTATATTTGACATCCAAAACGACAGCATAAATGTTACCGAAAACCAGTCCTTCTCTGATGCTAGCAGGTAGGTCTATTGTTTTGCCGTTAATCGTTATTGAGGAGTCTCCTCTATTTGCGATCACTTCCATTAAAAACCTCGAAAATCTTAAGACTTGTATCTGATAGCTATTTGTCAAAATATGAATCGTATATCTTACCGGTCTTTGGATCGATAAAGAATTGAACACCTCGGCAAAGAGCCATCAGCTTGCCACCATCCCCATCCACTAAAGCATATCCTACGCCTTTTACTTCAAAATCAGGCTCTTCAATGGTCCAAATCTGGTTTCCTTCTTCATCGAAGGCGAATACATTTCTCATGCTATAGTATGCATCTAGAACAACCACGAAGATATTCTGAAAAATAATGCCGTGACGAATGCTTGCTGGTAGCTCAATTGTTTTACCGTTGATAGATATTGTACGTTCATTTCTTCTTGCTATTGCTTCCACTAAAAACCTCCGAATACGCCATTTAACACATTGATCTTTTTAAAATATTCCGGAAATGGAGTATCCATGAAAAACTGAATCGTTTCACGAGTTCCCCCAAACGCATTCGGTGCAACACGACCCATGAATAGATCTTCGCCAGCGGGAACAACAACCCTCACGTATCTGTTTGGAATTGTCTCCAATGCCAAAGTTTCGGCAATTTCGGCGGGGGTTAGTCCTTTCACGATCTCTGTCGGAATCATCCAGCTTCCGCCAGGTTTTTCCGAGGAAAAGAACCTCACGAAAGTTTTTTCGGAAGATATAGACCCCTTCATTAATCCATATCTGATATCCCAAGACGGCAATCTATAGTTACGAGTCTTCTTTAAAAACTCATTATGAACTGTCGGATCCAGAAAAACAAAGGATTTGAAGTCACGAAGATATTCTAGTAGGATCTTCTCAGATCGAGCAACGATCTCTTGAGCTGTTCCTTTACTGACCTTCGGATTAATAAGTCTTATTAGTCTCCGTCCAAGATCAGTTAGATTTTCGCCATCCGTTTTGAAGTAACCTTTATTGTTCTGTATTAGCTTGCTAAAGCCAGTCATCAAAAATGACACGGATGTGGAGTTTTTAATAATTGGTGACCTGGTCACACTTCTAATCAGTGCGCCTGAACCGATGAAGATTCCAAGACCAGCTATGGCTCTATCAGTATCAGAAAGCTCCTCCCCATTCGGAGTACACAGCATTCGCCCCGTTACTAGCTCACAGAAATCTACAAATTTGCCGACAGGAGTAAATGAAGCTCCCATGCGAAACCCAGATTCTACCATCGCAAGAAGACCTTTTTCTATTTCTTTGCGTGCTTGGGGGGACAGATTCTCACGATCCAAATTGCCGTTGAAGCTGAGTAGATCGTTAAAGGCTCTCATCATCATATAGAAGTTGATCTGATTGATCTTTTGCTGGGCGTCCAGGTGATCTTGAGTATTTTTATTCATTGCGATTCTGAGTTCATCGGCAAAATTTCCGGTCTTAGCTTCTCTTGCGATGAAAGCTTTGATATCAACTGGAATTTGAGCGGCGATAAAGAAGCCATCAGCATCGAAATACTTTTCTATGTTGGCATTTGTATCGGCAACCATCGCTCGAAAGATATCAAGCTCTATGGCACCAGCTTTTCTGCTCTTCAAGCGTTGGAACATTTCAGTTCGAGTGTGTGTCCAGCTTTTAAGAACGGCATCGGCCTGCCGGAAGTTTTGAGTGTCGATACTTGTTTGCAGCTCACGAAGAATATTACTTTTCGTTTTGTCGTAAGCTGTTTTGAGATCTAGCGAAGTCTTCTCTTTCGAGCCACTCAGCATTTGAGCCTCTATGGTTGCTTCAATCAAGCTGAGATTGGGAATAACAATAGGGCCCAAAATCTTGTCATTTGAAAGGTCGTAGGACTTTTCCAGGATAGTCTCAACACTATCTCCGCTGTTACCGCCCAATAAGCTCACAATTTCATTTTCAACCTGTTCTTTGTCAATGCGGGCTCTTAGGCGCAAATCCTCAATCGTAAGTGCGACAACATCAAGATCCTCCGAAATAGAGCGGATTTCGTTGGGTGTGATATTGTCAATGTCTATTCTTGTATAGTGGTCTAACTTTTCTTTAAGATTTTCCAGTTCTTCATTTTGTTTTCGAAGTTCCAAATCTAGAGATCTCGACTCCGCCTGTAAGTCTCTAATGCGTTTCTTTAGACCAGGATCAAGCTCCTGAAGATCCATCGTCATCGAACCAGAACAACCACGTGCTCCGAATGTGGAGCCCATGCGACTCTCTTGGCAGACGATCCTTTGGTTTGGCTTTCCATAGTTGGCGTACAGCGTTGATGACGAGCTGCCAGAAAGAGGAGAACCGTCGCCATACCGATATTTCAATTCGATTAGATTTGAGTTCATCTTCAACAAGGACGACGGAAAACAGCTTAAAACTCGACTGCGAATGACCTTTCCTCGGTCATATTCAATGGAGGAAGTGTCGATCTTAAAGAAGAGAGCACGCCCGTTAATATTGGCGAAGTTGGTGTCGGCTTGTTGGGGGAGGGCGATCATTTCTGAGAAGTAGTCTGTTGAGAACTCCAGAGTAAGACAAGTCTGTGTATTAAGGTTCGAGGGCCAAGGTCCCTCCAACAGATTAAAAGTTCTTGTTATTTCGATAGGTGGTCGGAGCCATGCAGTTGTCGGGCAGGCTAAACCCTCGCTAAGGCAAAGCCATTCATCAATACTTTTACTATTTAGTTTATGAAGATTTCCAAGGGATTCCTGATTTTCTAACGCTTTTGAATAAAGATTGTTTGCTTTGCTTTTGTATTGAAGCAGCAACGACTCAATTTCGGATAGGCCCGTCACTTGGCCCAGATCTATCTTATTAATCAACCGGACATTTTCCCGAGCGATTGATGAAATTTGAAGCCTCGTGGAGGTGATTTTTTCATTTAGTGTATCGTAGCTATGGTTGAATCTTTCCAGATGTTGCTGCAATCCATACATCCACTTTTCCGTGGAAAAGGTTGAACCTTCAACAATAAAAGGTGTCGGGATTTTTGTGGGGAGGCCTAGGGCACGTCTACGCTCATCAATAAATGATTTAAGGTGTGGATTTTTGATCAAAAATTGATTTGATTCTTCCTGAGTCCGCTTCCATTCCTTGAGGCTTTGTAATTGAAGAGATACCTGCATCACTGCTGCAGTAAAGTCAAAGCCTTCGCTAAAAGCCAGGTCCATATCGTAAAGCATTTTTCCCAATTGAGCCGAGAGCTTACGAAGCTCGTTGGTCTCTGTTTTTAGGGTAAATAATTTGGCTTTGATTTTTTGAGTTTCAGCTAAATCTTTCGCGATATGAGCTTTTTGTTCCCCGTATCTTGCGATTGCTTTATTGGTAATATTTGTGGTGAATAAGTTAAGTTGTTCCGATTTTTTATTTTCCAGTACTAGTTTATTGCATTCTTTTGCTTGATTAAGCCTTTCCAAGGCCTGTGCATAGTCGACAGCACTTACGGTATCTTCCATTGGTAGATCCGGGGTGGGATCGCATGCGTTAACTTGAGCATAAACGATATATCGAATAGCTATATTGGAGCCGGGTTTATTGCATATTGGTCCGAAACACCCGCAGTCATCGTTGCTATCTGCCTTGGCAGTGATGAAGACGGTTTTAGATCTGATGTCGTACTTATGTGTATAGGTTCTGCGGCCGTTCTCACTCTCCACGATGACCTGGGTGTGCGAATAGGCATAGGGAACATTCTGAGGGATGGTCACGGTCGTCCCAACGGTTCGCTCCCCAGCACATTGCGAGGAGATTGCAAGACGGCCTTCTTTGATTACCGCTAACTCTGGTGCCTGAGCCATGATATCGCCACCGATTAGAAAGCAGATCAGTCCCCCAATTTTGGCAAATTCTTTGATCCTCATGGCAAGATTCTCCCTTGTGAAAGCCTCACGACATTTTCGAATGCAAGTCCTCAGCCAAGCTCCAGTTCGCCTATGTTCTTTATAAACAGTTTCTTATGTTTACATGGTAGGCATTAAGGCCATTTTTTACAGGTATGCTCTTTGCTCATGTAGGTCCAAAAGACAAAATAAACAAATACCTAAAGGTTTATTTGAGTCTGAGGTCGTGAAGATCGCATTTTGTGTCACTGTGTAGACACGGTGATACTATAGAGAGGTTAGAATGATACGTGCCACGGTTGCAGTTCAAACCGGTAGGGTGATTCATCTTGCCGGGCGAAGACAGAAGGATATTGCGAAAGAGGCCAATATCACTGATGCCACCCTCAGTCGTTTCCTGGGGCAAAAGGCCGATATAAAGCTTTCGACTTTCGAGGCGATTTTATCTTGTTTAAAAATTGATCTCTCAGATTTAATCCAACGAGAAGTCTCAAGGATTCTGGGGCTTAGGGAAGAGCGCAGCAGGGGCGATGTGGACCAACTGTTGGCATCATTGCCTAAGTCAAAAAGAAAGAATGCGCTTGAACACTTGTTGGTATTATCCAAGGGAGTCAAATCCCAAGAGATCCAAGAGATTCGTTTAAGACTCGAGCATGAATTAAAGAAATAAGGAGAAGACGGTGTCTAATAAAATTGACGTCTCGAAAGATACACGAGTGGATACGCCGCGAACCTTTATTGAAGATATGGGTTCTATAACCTTTAAGGAAGAACATGTCCGAGAGGTGGCTGAATCCATGTTGATGAGGTCCATCCTGGGGCTCATTGATTTAGATGGGTTTGAGGCCTCGGTCGAGTGGCTTCAGAAGCATCTTAATTGGGCCGACCCCAAAGAGGTCGAATATGCCCTGCAGGATCTTCAAGAGTTTGGAATGTTAAAAAGTAGACCGGATGGAAGTTATATCTCTTTTGGTATAAATTTCGATGAGTATCTGTCTCATATCGACAGCGTTGCGGCACAATATCTTTTTTCTAGTGAACTGGGTCAACTCATAAAGAAATGTCCGAATATAATTAATACTCAAACCACGGGCACCTATCTTTGGAATGAAGAAATATATAGGAAGTTTTCATCAGGGATCGAGATCCTAATTTCTCAGGCAAATATGGAGGCTCGCAACTCTTCAATAAATGACATGCTTGTGGGTTTCAATTTTTCAATGACCGAGTTAACACGGCCAGTCCCGGTCAAGTCACGAAAGGGAGAGTAGTATGAAAAACCTTTATTTGATCTTAGTCTCATTGTTTGTCTTTTCTACTTCATTAGCTGGAGGTACGGGCTCAACAAGTACCGGAGGAACTCGTCCAACGCCCAATAACTTCAGTCTCCATTTGGAATCTGTGGAGATGGTTAAATTTAGAAATGTCCGAGGCAAGCAAGTGGAGTTCTATTTTAAAGATAAAAGCCGTCAAACTCCTGATTTATATCAGGTCAATATCGAAGAGATTCGCGGGAGATACATCGAAGCCCTCAAGAAATCCGAAGCAGCAAAGACTTGGGAGATCGTTCCAGAAGGGATCGAGGAGTAAATGTTGGCATTGGTGTGCGGTCCGGACATTCAAAGAGGAACTACATGAAAACCAATTTGTACATAGTTAATATTAAGGAATCTAGGATCATATCGGGATTACTATCAATTGTTTTCATACTTAGCATGGTAACTGGCCTGCAGGTTTCTATGACAGGGTATATGATGGTCCTATTTCTTTTTGTTATGTCTAAATGTGAACCAGTGGAGGCTGTTCAGGGGGGGGCCGCTCTGGGTTTGGAAACCAAAGACTTATTTATTCTTAAAAGAGTTTTTATGTTCAACAATGAGAATTTTCACAAGAGACTATACTATTTCAATCGGTTCGGAACGTTTATGATACTGGCGGGCGTTATTCTTCATGATGTTCTTGTGTATCTAAAAATTATAGATCCTGTGTGAGGATAGCTATGTGGGCAGCGCTTGGCGGATCACCTTTGCCATTGAGATGAGTTTGTATTGAGGATTTAGCCAGACCTTAATGAAACGCTCTTAATACGAAGGAACCGTCAAGCCTTGAGCTCGGACAAAGTCAAAATATAGCTCGACTGCTGATAATTCTTGAGGAATGGTGGATTTGTCATAGATCGCCAAAGATAAAATTTTTCCGGCAAATTTGATGGCATTTGGCTCGGTTGAGTCTGGATCATAGACCACATCAATAGTCATATCTTTTGAAGAGATTTTGATAATTCGATCCTGGTCATATTTGAAGTCCAATCGTTGTCCATCCGGCTTAGCGAGGGATACAATTCGATCCTCATCGTCATAGCCGAAGGTATACTTTATCGAATCTATTGTTTTACCCAGAGCGATCGTTTCCAAAGAAACTTCTGTGACAACATCACGCGAAGACCCTGTCTTGTATTTATATGTTTTTGATTCAAAGGGGTTACTAATCTTAATAATGTGCCCGCGCTCATTTCTTGAAATTTGGGTTACGATCTTGGCAATTCCTGTTTTATTAGGGCGGTATTCCGTGACCTCGACTACATTGCCGTCATTGTCGTATTTGAATTCTCGTCGAACGCCGTCCACATCCACATCTGCCGCAACAATTCGGCGATGATCATGAGCATAGGAGTATGAGTACCTTCTCTCAAAGACGACGCCATGATCGCAGTTCTTTTTTACATCCACTGTGTAACGTGGGGGTTTCTTTGCGCCATCAACCTTATAAGCGTAATCCTCTGTACAAATGTTGGTGCCCTTAAGGGATTTTACCCAGTCATTTGAATTATATTCGATCTCGGCAAAATTGTTCCCTGGCCAAACGGCCTTGGTGAGGTTGTGCTCCTTATCGTAACTGTAGGTATACGTGTTCCCCCAGGAGTTTGTGGCGCTAACAAGGTTAGCGTCTTTGTATGTGTACTCTGCAATCTTCTCTTTCTGTTTTTGTCCACCTTTTTGGGGAAGATGGGCAGTAATGGAAGTTATAAATCCGTTTTGATCTGTCTCGGTCGTCACAATGCGGCCGCCACTATCCTGAAGGCTTTTGATCATCCCTTGTTCATTGTATTTTAGAGCAATATAGTCGTCATGTTTACGAATCTCTGACAATTTTCCGCTGGAGCTGTACATTTCTGTGGTCCCATCAGCGAAGGTGCGAACATAGCTTGATCCACTCCTTTTGAAGATTCCATCGTGAGTTTTTGGAGATTTAAATACAGTCCCCGTCTTTTGAAAAACAACCTCCTCGCCCGATCCGCAGTGATTAACAGCAATGGAGTTTTCACTTACAGTGATTGCCGTTTCTAAATCTGAACACCATCCAAAGCCAAACCAGCCTTTGCTATTGGAACGGCTGTTATAGGTGCGCTCAAGTTTGATGTTTAAGTCTAAACCTTTTCCTTCGTAATCTACCCATGAGTGTATGAATGATCCGCTAGAGGTATCAACAACTGCGAGAGCTGGCGGAACAATCATTGAAGCCAGTAAGGCGGGGACAATCTTAATCATGAGATCTCCGATCAACATTAATTATCAACCCAAATCAATGGTCCTGTAAAAGAAAAAGGTTCGACTTAGACTGAGGTGTTAATATAAACTAGTTTATAGGTAGGTATAATATGTTCCGTAAGTCTGCTTTCGCAATTCTTATATTTATTCCACTTTTTGCCAAGGCCTCCGATCCAAATCTTAATAGTTTCAAAAATACAGGAGAATGCTCAGAGCTTGGCGGAGATAAGAATTGTGTTTATTGTCCGATTAAGAAGCGCTTTCTCAGTTTGGGAACAAATTCTAAAGATCAGACACCCAAAGATGAAGACTACGAATATATAAATGCTAATGAGAAGTCAGAGGAAGGAACTCGATAGTGAACTTCAGAAGACTTCTTTTTTTCGTATCAATAGGGACTATTCTTTCGCTTCTTTCGGCAGAGTCGATTGCTATGTCAAAAGCTCTAAACTTTGTTTCTCAAGCGGGTTCGAAAGTAGCGGGATTTTTCGGAAATGGATCATCTTCTTACAGTAGTTGTACGAGATGTGAATCCGCTTATTCGGGGGCGAAGCCTCCAACTGGTTCAGGTTTGCCGGCGTGGCAGTATCACTCCAAAGGAAAAGAATGGACCGCACACACGTTGGCGGCAATTGATCGAGAGGGGTTGGCTTACACGAATCCAAAAGACGCTGCAGTCTATTGTTCTAATTGGAAAAATATGACTCTACTGCAAAGACGATCTTTTTGGTTAAACTTCTCTTCAAAGCTCGCTGAGCAGGAAAGCGGCTTTAGATCGACCCAAACCTTTTTCGAAAGCAAAGGTGCTTCTTTCGGCAGTTCATCAAATGGGTTATTTAGTATGTCGGTGGGGGACTGTAGTAACTTACAAACCACTCAAGATACAATTACAGATTCAAAGAATATCAGTTGTGCGATCAAAACAATGAAGTCCTATCTCAACAAGCACGGCGGATACATTGGAACTGGAAGTAATAAGGGACTTGGGTACTATTGGCAACCCCTAAACGACAACCCTAAATACTATGTGGCCGAGACTCTTGCAAATAAGAGGGCATTGTTGAATTTCACGCGATCATTGCCGTATTGCCGCGGAACCACATCCGCGGAGTTTTCACTTCTGAGGGGTCTCATTCACGGATCATAGTGATCTTGTTATTGTCGTATTGAGCCTTTTCCGAACGTAGCTGTTCGCTACAGCGATAAATTCTCTTTTATGAAATCTTTGAACATCCAAAAAGGCATATAGAAGGATCGAAAGTTACACTTATAGCCCATGCGACCCCTAACCGTGGAGGCGACACCCCAAGCGACAAGCTGATCTTTATATTCGAAAAATGAAGGGCTTCCGGAATCACCAAAACAGGTGGATCCATACGTCGGTTGTTGCCTAAGAGAGACGCCTGATGTCTCTGAAACTCCATCAACATCTACGACGGCAGTTCTCAGGCGATTATCACTTTTTCCTGAAAGCTCGTCATTAATTCCATAGCCCAAGATTCTTACTGAATCGCCTGGTTCAAGAGGGATGGGGTCTAGAGAAATGGTAGCAGGGCTATAGCCAGCAGGTAGTCCTCCAGTAAATTGAATAACAGCAATATCTGAGGTATTCTGGGCTGAATTATATGCAGGATGTATTATGATGGTATTCGATTTGCGGGTATGTACCTCGGTTCTAAGATCCTCTAGATCTCTATTAAAAACAAGAGTGCTTTCTACGGAAACAAAATTGGTAGGATCAACACAATGGGCCGCAGTGATGACCGCGCTCTCAGATGCGATGACGGCTCCGCACTTGTTATAAAACCGTTCGCCTTTGCTATTTGTATGCGTCGAAAAAATGGCGATTGTGGACTTCCCAGCGAGATCTGCCTCGCTAACATATTCGCCACCAATCAAGGAAAAGGACTTTGGTGCTTCCATCAGAGCGGGTTGTTGTGAACAACCTGCCAAAAGAGTAAGTAAGCCCAAGGGTTTTAAGAACTTCATAGATCAACTCCATCAACAGGAACCTGTATATAGGGAAGAAGGACATTTTTCATCTCAAAAAGTGACATATCGGGGACGTTGGGACCTGACTGGTAAATAATATCTAGTTGACTATTTTGTCGACATTTCTAAACAAAACAGATCATAATTTAGGGAATATGTTTGAAAGATATCGCCTTGGACTCCACCCGCTTGCATCTTCTAGATCAGTTTATTTGCTATTTTTAACGGTCTTTTTATCTAAAAGCCTGGCATTGGCCTCACCTTGTGAGGATCAATGTCAGAAAAGCGCTGATGAGGCTCTCGCACAAGCCAGGGCCGATGCCGAAGAATATGGAGGTTATGCCCGGGGTTGGAGTATTGGGCAAATGCAGAGCTGTATTGAAATGTGCGAAGCAGAGCAACCCTTTCTCTCAAAAGACAATTCCAAGGAATCTCTTCCTGGCCCGGATGTGGTGCCGGATCCAGGGAAAGGTAATAAAACTCCTCCTGAAGGTGACAAATCCGCAACTCAGTCATGTACCGAGAATTTTGACACGGAAGTTTCTACCTGTGAGCAAGCGACGTTAAAAGCCGCTAAATCCTGTGATGAGAACAGCTCTGGTCTTAGCTCCGTGGCCAACATGGCCTCTCAAGCAACTCTCCTTGCTGGTCAAAAGGGTTCGATGGGTATTCAAGAAAGTTGTTCGAAAATGGCAAGCGTCGCTAAGGCGGCTAGTCTCGCCCTTATAAGTTACCGACAGCTTTGTTCTAGTGCGGTGAGTGTATGCGAATCAAAATGCTCAGTATCAGTTACTCCCAAATGTGGTAACAGCGGCTCGCAACGAGTGACTGATGCTCGATCAGCTATGGCGGGAAACGCTTCTTCATGTAAGTCATTCTCTGCAAAAATGGCAGAGGCGGCTGCGGCCGCGCAGAACTATGCGATGATGCACACCAACTCGCAGGCCTGCGCCAGCCTCACCAGCGGGACCGGAGCTCCGGGCGAAATCTGTAAGACGGATCCCGATTATCCAGGTTGTGCTCCACAGGAGAAAATGGACTGTACCAATCCTAAGATGGCCAGCAATAAGGTATGTATTTGTAGTAAGTCGCCGAGTAATCCGATTTGTACCTCACAACAAGAAAATACCGATAATCGTAGTCCTGTAATATCAGATAGGGGCAGCTCACCAGGAAAAGGGAAGTCATTCGCTGAAGACAGTAATATAAGCAGTAAAAGTAATTCTCTATCAGGAGGAGAAGGCGCCGCAAGTGCCTACGATGCTGTTGATGGGCGGCAGGGCGAGAGTTCTAACCTGAGCGGCGGCAACCTTACTTCAACAATGGAAAAACGTCTCAAAGAGAAGAGGGGCATTAAGGATCAATCTGTAACGGATGGATTCTATAGTTCTGGAGCCTCAGGTTCTTCCGCAGAAAAGCGGTATGAAAGTTTGAAACTAGAAAGTTCAGTCCAAGAAAAAGGATCACCGAAAGGTAAAGAAACTGGTGACGTAGATTTGCGTAAGTTTCTTCCGGGGACCTATAATCCCAATGGTTTCCGAGGAGTCGCTGGAGGAATTGAAAAAGTGGGTCCCGACGGAATTACTGGACCGCATGGAGATATCTGGGAAAAAATTAGAAACAGATATCAATCGCTGCGGGATTCGTTACAACCTTAGTGATTAAATCCCCTTGAGGAACTTTGTGTGATATTAAAAAAATTGGACAAACTTTCTGCCGATATCCAAATGGAAACTGAGAGTGACCTTGAGGAGATTGCCCATCTTTTAAAAAGCACGCCAATGTCGCGTTCAAACTAGTTTAATATAGAGAGGTATGTATGAAGTCTAATTTGGCATTACTTAACATGAAAGAATCTAGAGTCTTGGCGGTACCAATATTTGTTATTGGTGTTCTAGCTATTGTGACTGACCTGCAGTTTTCTCTCAAGGCATACCTTATGATCTGGTTCCTTTTTATTATGTCTAAAAGTGAACCAGTGGAGGCTGTTCAGGAGGGTTTCGCTCTGGGGTTGGACACTAAAGACTTAATTATTCTTAAAAGAGTTTATATGCTCAACAATGAGAAGTTTCACAAGAGACTATACTATTTCAATCGGTTCGGAACGTTTATGCTACTGGCTGGCGTTATTCTTCATGATGTCCTTGTGTATCTGAAAATTATAGATCCTGTGTAAGGATAACTATGTGGGCAGCGCTTGGCGGATCATCTTTGCTATTGAGATGAGTTTGCATTGAGGACTTAGCAGAAACTTAATGAAGCGCTCTTAATACGAAGGAACAGTCAGGCCCTGAGCTCGGACAAAGTCAAAATATAGATCCACTGCTGATTAAACGTTCTCTATGATCTTGGCCATCTTGAAAAATGGCCGTAAAAGTTAGATTACGGGGACTGATTTTCTGGAATAAATTTATTACCATCGCGAATAAATTTTAATGACGGGCTCGGAGAGCCGTAAGCTTTCCCATCAGATGTAATACGGATTTTCAGCATCTGCAGATTTCCTGTAAACTGTTTATCTTTCAATTTTGCTTCAACCTGATCAGCAGAGGCTCCGCTGATGAATGTTCTGATTTCATCAAGAGAAATTTGGTGATTTTGAGAGTTTGTATTTTGACCTGTTTTATTTACTGATTGCTTTCCTTTCCTTGCCTGCCCTGAACTGGATGACTCACCTGAGCGTGTAGCGCCTGAGCTTGCGATGTCAGCGGAAGCTTCGCTATACGGCACCGCAGTGCCTTCTGATCCTGGCATTCTTGGTTGTTGCTTTTTAATCGCTACTTCTTTTGAGGGGTTGGGGGCTTGCTGGTTACTCTGTTTGCTGCTGTTGAAATCAATTTTAACAACATTGGCGTTCGGATCGGCAGAATACTCTTCTATTGTTTCTAACTTTGTACCTGAGGAGTAGGTTGTTTTGCGTACATTTCCGCCCTGGACTTGTGAAGTAGGACTTCCCGCGACGGCATTTGGGATTACGGCGCCCATGACCGCATTTGAGAATGACTGCACTCTTGCGAATGTATTTGCCATCCCAGCTGCGACCTCCTGAATTGCGCCTTCCTGATTCGGTCCCGGCTCATAGGCCCTCGCGATTGTATCATTTGTCGGCGGGGCATTTAAAGGCTCTGTTCCTGGCAAGTTTGAAGTATCTACGTTGGCAATTGCTGCCTTTATGTCCTCCTTGGGATTAGATTCCCATGGAGGAGTGAATTGACAGTTCGGATCGCCTTTGGGACATTTCTTTCGTACATCTTTTTGAATAGTATTTTTTTGTAGCTCTTCGAGAGCTGATCCATCGCTATTCTCACATAATTTCAGTATTGCATCGACTTTTTGCTCTTCAGAAACGCCGCTATAATGCAAAAGTTCATGATAGAGCAGCATAGGCACCTTCTCATCTGATGGGAGTGGTAATTTTCCGTCATTCAAAGAAATTTGAATAGCTCTTGGTGAATTTTCAAGAAAGCGCATTGCAACGGGGGAATTCTTTTCCTCTCGACAAGAGAAAATCAAATTTTTGCTGGGGCCATCATCTATATCCGCCAGAATAGTTGAAAAGCCTGTTCCAATTCGTGTAAAATCCTTCTTAATTTCAGGGCTGATCGAAGATTTCGCATACTTCTCGGGGTTATCAAGGCAGTCTAATAAACCATCGCCGTTACTTTGAATAGCCAAATCTTCCGCAAATTTTTTCGAAATCTTCGCTTTGACAACACTTGGACAGCTTTCATCGAAAAGATTTTCAGAAATTGCATCACCGAGATCTTCAGCATCCTTCTCGCGTGTAATAACAGCGGCCACAGCTCTTATGGACTTAAATTGATCCGTACGAGATGAGCAATTTGCCATATTAAGCACCTCTTCCGAGGCATTCATTACTTTGGAGCGGGTAATCCACCCGCGAAGTGGTCGTAGACGGCCGTTCTCCTCGATATAATCAATATTTTGAGTAAGACCCGATAAAAATCTCTTTTGGCTAATGAATCTTTTCGAATTTATAGTACGAAGTAATATGATCCCGGAGCTATTAATATAAAGCTGGTCCCCTAGCTTTCGATCGCTTCTTTCTAAAATGGTAGTCCCACCTTGATCTTTAAAGACAATTCGATTCTTAGAAATATTCGAAATACCTCTGCCAGAACTTTTATGAAAGTAAGGGGCCTTTGCCAGAGTTTTTGGCGGGGATAACAAAAGGAACATTCCACAGATAAAAATTGGAATAGAATTTTTAAGATGGACCAAGGTCTAGCCTCGCTAAAGTTATTAAATATATTCTAGTTGATACTGTATCCTAATCGTATGAAAAAAAGAATAGTTCTCTTAATTTTTAGTGCCCTATTCGGACCAATTAATAGCTTTGGCGGGTGGGCGCGACTCGATGCATTTGCCACCATTGATCCAATCTATAAGCCGGACGCCTCCTCAACGCTTCTAGCACCAAACATGCCTCAAGTAGAATCTCAAGATTCCCTTGGTATTTGCTACGGTTTTAGCTCTGCAGCGGTTCTTCAGCAGCATTACTGTCAAAGAAAAAAATTGGATTGCGGTAAACTCGATCCGAAAAAGAAAATTTCTCCACTTCAGATGGCTGCATTTTCAACACCGGATAAAAATGGTTCACCTGTTGATATAGATACTTATGAGTCAATTGCGAATGGCGGCAGCGGTTTCGCGGCCCTTTTAACCGCCGTGGATCTTGTTGGATTTGGTCGGGCAGACTCTTGCTACCCATTTGATCAATTCGTAAGTAGATACGGCGATGATCCTAGAGTTACTGCCGCTTTGTTCGAGAAATTACGAGTGCAATTCAATCAAAATAAAACAGAAGGAACAACTTGTATTGAATGTCTCTCTCAGAATCTTTTAAAGGACTTTCAGATGAAAATTGAAAATTCCAAATTAGAAGAAGCTCTTGGAAAACACGATTTCGAACACTTCCTTTTTTCAATCTTCTTAAAAAACAGAATATCTGATCCGGTTGAGAAAGATTGCACTGACCTGATTAAATTTAGTTCAACTGCTACAGTTAAGATGTTTCCAGATGAAAAAGACAAAGTTGCGACGCAATCAGAGCTTATTGGTGTCATGAAAGAGATTTTAAAAAATGGGCGCGCCATTGAACTTGATGGAATTTGCCTTCAGAAAAGTAATGGAAAATGCACGGGCGCGCACACTGTGGCAATTGCGGGCTACAGAAAGGCTTGTAAAGCGAACGGTGAGTGTCGAGAGTCTTTCAAGGTGCACAATTCATGGGGACAAAGCTGGCAGAAAGAATACGATGATGGCTGGGTCGATGCTCAGACTCTGCTGAAAGAGACAGAACCACTTGAGGCAGGTGTTATTTCCTGGATCGAACCGAAAGAAAAAGGTAAATAGATGTCTTCAAGCCACCTAAAAATAATTCTACCTGTATTTTTGCTTTCGTTTCATTTGACGTCGGCCAAAACAAAGAAAGATACGAAACCACCTCCTCAGCCACCGGTAAACTCTCTGATAGATGGCCAATTTACCTTTTTTCTAAAAGACAAATACGAAATCTTCGACTCTATTGTCGAAAACAAACTGATTCTTTCTTCGTCATGTAAAAATAGAAAATGTGACGCCCGAGATAAGTCAAAGGTGCCGCTCGCCTATCCGGAAGTGAAAAGGTCAGGTATGTTCAGTCCAGGACCAGCGTATTGTGAAGCAATGAAGGGTAAACCTTTTATTGCCTTCAACAAGAAGGGTGAAACATTTGACTTTTGTCGCTTCCAAGACGGATCAATGCTGGACTCTTGGAGCGCCCTTTTTGTTCATTATCCCAAAAAAGTGATTAGATAGGATTCCAAGTGACGTTTAGAATATTTCCGACTTCTCTTGCTATTCTGACGCTGCTATTTTTTGGAGTCGACTATTTTCAGATGGTTTCATCAAACCACAGTTTTTCAAAAACAGAGATTCAGTTTAGGAAAGACTTGAATGTTTACTTATCGAAGACGACTCAAGGCTATTTGAACGATCAGAATGCAGATATCGCCTGTCGCAGCCTAAAAGAAGCATACAATAACGGGTACATCGCTTTTTTTATGATTCGCCATGAAAAGAACGGCGTTCTCTGCTTTGAAAACAAAGAACACGACGTATCAAAAATAAATCTGAGATACAAAATATTTGACGAGCTCGTATCCACACCAAAATCTGGCACCGCCTATCGAGCGACAGATATAGGTAGCTACTTGCTAGTAACGGGTTCCGTGAATGACTCTGATGAGCAAATTAAAGCCATGCAAGAAGCGCGGAATAAATATGCCTGGTACTACTTCTTAAAAGGCTTGGTTATCTTTGCCCTCGTTCTATATTTGGTATTGGCACCCTTATTTGGCTCAATCCGAAGCGTTTCAGAAAAAGGATTTATTTCCCAAAAATTACTCAGTTGGGCCAACAGGTTACTGAGATTCTCTGAGTTTGATACTTTAGCTCGGGCCAGTGAAGCGACATATTTTAAGCTTAAGGAAACAGAAGAAGAGCTGGCCTTGGTTTCATCTACGGTGACAAAAAAGCTGCTAGATGAGGTCAAGCAAAGCGGACATAAATTGCCAATAAATTTTGATGCAACCATATTGCGATTTGATCTGAATGACTATACAAAAACCTTTTTAAACACACACCCTGAAGATATGTTAGATCTGATGGTCCGATACGCAGCGATTTCTGACGAGCTCATAAATCGGCATGATGGTCTTGTGTATCAGTTTATCGGTGATGAGTTTGTTGTTGTGTTCAAAAACGACGACAAAAATATGCATAATCGAAATCTGCGCGCGACTTGTTGCATCCGTGATATCTTCAATTCTCTGGAGGATATCGGTGGCCCAAGAGCTTTCACACTAAAGGCATCTATATCTACCTCAAAGCTATGGTTCATGAAGCTGCCTTTTGGTTATTTTTATGCGGGCCTGGCACTCATAAAGTCTCAAAGAATGCTGAATGAAATAGCTGATAAAGATCGCAATCGCTTAATTGTTGAAAGTGCAATGACCGATGAGATAAAACAAATAGCAATTCTTAACAATGCTCAGAATGTTCTTTTCAAAGGTTTTTCAAGCAATGAAACGATCACTTTTGTCGACTCATTTTTCTCAGAAACTCCGACGGAATATCTACCCAAAACCGATCAGTGCATTGTGGAAATCATGAACTCTTTGCGCCAGACCCCGGATTCAGCAGAAAATCTAATAAAGACACTTCGATCATTCAAACCAGGATATGTTTCTGATGACGTTTTGCGGGCTTATGCTTCCACCTTACAGATCTATACCTCATTCGAGATAGGAACTAAATTTCCGACCGCAACTGAAACTTTCATGATGGTCGGCCGTACACTCATCCCCAAGGGGCAATGGACAATTGATTTAACCACGTCTATACTGGCAATCGAGGAGGGGGTATCACCGAGAATATACGCAAATGCAATTGAGACACTTCTGGAGAAGGTTCCCTTTGCGACCGTTGCATCATCAATAGAACTTTTAAAAAAGAAGATTCCCGATAATTACTATCGGTTGATGGGGAATGTACTGTCCGGAAGAATAAAACAGGAACCAAATAGGATTCTTTTAAAAGATCTTCTGGATCTTTTAAAATCAAATAATGAGCGGCTTGTCACGACTGGAATTTGGATTGCACGAGACAGCCTTCCCTTGGTGCTTCGGCAAAACCCCACAAAATTGAAAATATTTTCTGAATATAATAGGATTCTCGAATCCCTGAACAACCTGTTGTCAGTTCCCATTTATAATGAAAGTGCTCAATCAGCAATATTCGAAATCAGAAGAGCTGATACTTTCATTGAAGGTTAAAATGGCGAATAAATACCTTTGGGCTATTTTTATTACTGCTAAATTAAGGCACAATGTACAGGTCTCACTATTCGACAACGGCACACGGGTATCACTTAAAAATAAACTAAGACCTTGCTAACGACTCAGGCTGTAATCAATCGCCTTGCGCTTTTGACTTCCGGGACGAGACCTCGGCTCTAGCTGCTCATGGTGCGTTTACGATCAAAAAAATACTATGGTGAAGTTGGCAAGGGCCTTAAGAAACGGCCAACTTCATCATGAGGTTCATGGCGGGCCATGATCAAGAAATAAGAAGTCCGGCTTTTGGCCGGACTTCTGCGAGAAAGCTCTTCTTGGGTGGTCACATTAGTTCTGATTGAGAATGATTTCCCAATTACTAGTTTCAGCTGAGCGAAGGACGGCATCGAGCACTGCTGGATCGAGGTCTACGCTATTCACGACATGAGTTTCGATTTGGCGGTTGATGGAATTTTGGTATTTTATCTGAATTCCACCATTTTGCTGGAAGTTAATAATTTTAATATATTCAACCACTGGGCTAGAAAAATTGGCATTTTGTTTTGGCCTGACTCCGCCACCCGAGGTCGCCTCACCAGCAAAAGATGTTACTGAAAATAATGAAATAAGAAAAATTAATGTTTTCATCTTAGTGACCCTTTCCGAAAATATCGACAACAGTCATGGTGTCAGTAGCCATTACCGTCATGACTGGGATTTTACCTGGCTTTGATTTCATAATGTGAAGCACCTTTGCACGGGCTTCATGCACAAGCTCGATAATATCGCCAAATCCTTCTACGCTAACATTTTCTGAAATGTTGCAGAAGGAGTTGTGGATTGAGGTTGGTTTGTAAAAGTTGTCGATATTTTTAATGGCGTGCTGTTTTGCAACCTCTAAAGAAGTGGTGAAACTTTTTACTGCAGCGATGAGTATGCCATCGTTCTCAGATACGAGATCAAGATTTATTAATTGTTCTATAGCTGAATTGGCTCGAAGACCAATGAGATCAAGAAGGCTTTTGCGCGAAACTCCTCCGTGACCACTAGCTAGTTTAAAAACGAGATATGAATTGTAATCATTCATGAACTCGCCCGTATCCACAATTGCGGTTGACTCATTGAAGAAACTCTCTGTGATCATCGGAAAGTTTGACTTAAGATAGTCTGAGATCACGGGCGTCGTTTGTTCAAAATGATTCAGAGCTTTTAAGATACTTTTTTGCTCTGATATTGCTAAGAGAATCTTCATTGTATTGGTTTCTGTCGGAAGAACACCATCATTTTTAAGTCTTCTAATTGAGGATTCTCCAACACCACTCAATCTGGATAAAGCAGCGACAGATCTGGATGGTTGCTGAGAAATCCACCTTTCGACAAGCTGACTTAGTTGTACTTGCATATCAGTATTCACAATATCTCCTTTGTGATTGCCTGATCTTTCTACGTGTAAAAGGGGGAGGTCGCAATAGGGATGTAAACAATACCTAATTGCTAATTAAGATCTTGTATAATAATTTCACAGACTCCCTCCGGTCCGGCGGCGAGGCCTCCAATAAGAACAAGCACTTAGGCCACTGCCTGATGAAAGAAGGGCGCCGCGGCGGCGGTTTTGGGTCGTCGGGGACCCCTTTATTGATTTGAAGGGAGGAAATCGCGTAAACGCCCTGTCAACGTCACTTGATGAAGGAGTAATACGATGAAATCAAGACTTTTGTTCGATTTATCGCGTGGGCTGATGGCACTGACCATATTGGTGAGTATCTTTTATAGTCAGATCTCATTGGCAAATGAGATTCAAGCTCAGGAGAATCTAGAGTCTGAATTGCAAACCCATATTTACTATTGGGCTTTTCACGGCAACTTGAACAACGATCCAAAGTTGCTACAGGAACTGGTGGATTCAACAGCTGCGTTGAGTGAGGCTGTGGGTGTTGGGGGGTACAAGGAAATTAAAACCCTTATGGAAAGAGATGTCCATGCGCAGGGAGGACCTCAAGTTCTTTTATCTTTAAGGACAGCCCCTCTTCTAGAGAAGGCAATACAGTTGGGACAGTATGCGCCGGCAAATCGATTCTTGGATGTACTTGGTAGATTCAATCGTGAACTTGGGGAGGTCTCTGCAGCATTTGTGGATTACACTAAAGATCCACGGACAGGGCTGAGAGATGATTTGCTAGTGTCACCAGACTCCAGAATGAAATGTTTGCGATCTTGCGCCTCTGACTTTTTAGGTCTGCAAAATAATCAAATATTTCAGTTCATGGCAGGAGTGAGCAACAGGATGCCATCAGATCCTCGGCAGTTTACGCAAGACCGAGCACAACTTAATAAGGTGTTTCCCAATGATAATCGCAATCAGGCATCTCTATCAGCCAGCAATAAGTCTTATCGAGAACTTAGTTCAGACCAGAGCAATCATTGTGTGAGCGTGTGTATGAGGGAGGTTTCGTTTGAGATGTTGAAGTGGATGGTTCCCCTGGCGGGCACGGGATATCAGATTGGTGGTGGCTATGGAGCTTATGCTGGAGCAGCAGCCGGGGCGGCTATTGGCAGCGCCGTTGGCCTTGGTGTATGTTTAAATGGACCAGAATGCAGTAAAACGGCACAGAAGGAGCATCAAAACAAAGTAAAGGAACTTGAACTTCAAGAGCGGGAGCTTGTTCTTCGTGACAAAGAATTACGACTGAAAGAAGAAAAGCAAAGAGAGCAAGATCTGGTACGAGAAAACGCAAAAAAAGAAGCTGAAAAAAAGAAACAGCAGGAGTTGGAGATGGAGGCCAAAAAGAAGCAGGAAGAAGCCTCAAAGAAGAAGGTGGATGAGGAGAAGTCCAAAGAAAAAGACCGTGAAATTGAAAAAGGTGACTGGGCGGATCGTCAAAAGAATAAAGACGTAAAGACCGACTCCTCGGCCTCATGTGAGTCTACCAAAACCTGTGATGGTTCTATGATTGCCACCGTTATTCCTGAACACATGCGAGAGGATCAAAGCCATCGCCCACTTCAGGATGGCCATGGGAATATTCTTGGAGAGATGGATTTAACAAGTACGCCAACGCCGGGTCGTTTCAAAGAAGCTAAAAATGGCATTGCTCCAAAGAGTAATACATTTGATAATAAACCCAAAGATTGGACGCCTGGGGAGAAAACGGTTCTTCGTGATGGGACTGGCAAGATTATCTCAATTAGAGATATGACAAGCACGCCTATGCCGCGTTCAAACTAATTTTATTTAGAGAGGTATATATGAAAACTAACTTGGCCTTGGTTAATATTAAAGAGTCTAGATTTTTAGCGGGACTTCTAACTCTTGTTGGGATTCTTAATATAGTGACTGACTTACAGGTTTCTCTCAAGGGATACATTATAGTTTTTTTCCTTCTTATCTTATCAAAAAGTGAACCGGTGGAAGAAGTTCAGGATGGCTTGGTTGCATTGAACATGAGCGCGGACAAGGACTTAATTGCTATTAAAAGAGTTTATGTTTTTAACAATAAAAATTTTCACAAGAGATTGTACTATTTCAACCGTGCCGTGGTGTTTATACTGTTGGCTGGATTTATTCTTCATGATGTTCTTGTGTATCTGAAAATTATAGATCCTGTATAATAAAAAGTTCGAATTTTTCGGGACGGTTATTGAGGCATCAGCCAAGAAACCGCTCCTTCAAAAAAGGCTTATCTCTAAAAAGTATTTTGGGGCGAATCCACTGATCTTTTCTAGAATGAAGCTCGGAATATATTTTTATGAATTCCGAGGCCTTCTCATTTGTTATTTAAACGTTTTTTCGCAAAGTTTAACGATATCTGGATTGTTCACTGTCCTGTCCGAGCAGCCCCCGCACAAAGTGGGCTGAAGTTTAAGTCAACACCGCGTTTGAAGGTGACTGATTCTGTTCCCAGTGTTTTCTTCTCAGTTCTTGGGCTTTATGTCTAGCTCTTTCTCTTCGCTTCATTAGTTCGTGACGGCCTTGATGATGAACCGAGTTTGGTGAAAATCCTCCGTTTCCTTGATTGGGCCGGTGGAAGTTGTAGTCGTAGATCTTTGTACTGATCAGTCTGTAAGCCACCTCTTCATTTTCGTATTGCTCCTGAAGATAAATTTCCTCTCTCTTTAACGTGCCGATGACTCACTCTGTGCGTGCATTACCTGTGGGTCTACCGATCTCGCTGAGCCACAGCTTGAGCCCCTGGATCTCGTATTGTTCTTGGCATAGGCCTCAGTGTTAGCGCTGCTGTGATCCGCTAGAGCATCGTGCGGTAGAAAATCATGCGTTCTTTGGCAATAGCTTCGGTGACAACCGTCACCACTTCGTTCTGGGTGATTTTATGATAAAGTTCCCATGACAGGATTTTTCTTGAGTGCCAGTCGAGCAGCACCAGTAAAAACGTAAACTTGTCGTTCACATTGACCCACGTCCAATCCATACCCCAGATTAAATTGTTTCGCCAGGGCTCATGCAACAGCATGTCCTCTGGCGGGATCAAAATCTTCGCGGACTTTTGTTCAAACGGGTGATTCAATCCGTGCACTTTCATGATTTCAGTCACTCTGGTTTTACCTATGAATGCTTTTGCGTGCTTTTCTAAGTGGTAGGCAATCCTTCGGCAGTGCCAGTCTGGATTTTTCTTGCCAAGACGAACCACGGTTTTTTCTTCTTTGGGAGTGATCTTGTTCTTACCACCGCCACCACCGTGATTCTCTTTCAAACCATTTTCTTTCCACCGATAGTAAGGCCGAGGATGTGCTTCAAGAGTGTCACAGAGCTTTTTTGCCGAGTGATGCTTGATGTGTTCATCAACGAAGGCCGGATGGCCTCTCGTTGCGTCTTAGTTAAATGGCGACCGTACAGCGGCCCCTCTAAACCAAGCGACTCTTTTTTTATTGCAGCAAGTTCGATCGAAGTTTCTAGAAGAGCTTGCGCAAGTACTTCTTTTTCGGCTTTGAGTTCCGCAAGAGCTGGATCTTCTTTTTGCTTTGGACCGCGTTTGATGTCCTTTAGTCCCGCGATGCCGCTTTGAAGGAATTTCTGCTTCCACCATGAGAGCTGGGCTGGCGCAATGCCTTCCCGGCGGCACACAGCGCTTGCGCCCAGGCGCTCGGCTTCGAGCACGAGTTCCACCATTTTCTCCGCAGACCAAAACTCCGTGTTCCCAGTTCGAAAAAGACTGTGGGGTGCTAAAGAAACTTTTGCTGTTTCTTCATTCAAAATGCGCCGAGATGGAGTTTGCATTGAATCAGACCCGGGGGATGCTCGGTCTCATCAATGGAAAGCATCCCCCAAAGAGGTTTAACCTGGTATTTGTAACTTATTTAAATGTCGTCTCACAAAGTTTAACAATGTCGGGATTATTCAGGCTGCAATAGTCGGTCTCTTTGTAGTGCCCGCAAAGAATTTTCAGGTCTGACCTGAAGCTTTTTTTGTGCTCTTCATCTGGCAATGAGTCTACTGTCGCGATACCCATGGTAATAACTTTTTCTATGGAATCACTTCTACGGGTTGCTTCCGTATTCTTGCAGATCTCTTTAATATTATATCGATCATCGGGGTAATAGCTTACCCACAGGCCGGCAACATAACCTGATATTACGTCATGCCCGTGTTCGCAAATTTGAGAACGATCTTCTTTGTTAGGAGCCTCTTCGTTATCTTTGACGACACAATCATGAAAAACTCTGCAGTTTTCCCCTATTTTCATTGCGGCATTCATTTTTTTTGCGGCGATGGAAAGGCTGGAGGCATTCACGGCTTTCCAGCCTTCAGGGAGATTAGGTCCATAGATATATTGATAAAGCCAGTCGCCGAAATCTTCGTCGGCGATAGAGGCCCAGAGCTTTTTATTTTCTTCGGGAAGATCTATAAGGTCTTTGGATGTGCAGTATCTATAAGAAAGCTGCGGGGTGATTGGCTCCGTTTTTTGTTCATTTGGATTTCGGCTGCTTGGGTTGCACCCCAAGGCCGTCAAAATCATGGCAAGAAGGGTCAGTTTTAAAGAAATTACAGAGGTGCTTGGTTTATTTTCAGCATTTTTCATGTCTAGTCCTATTAGATAAACTTAAGTTTGTCGATTTGGCTATTTAGCAAGGAGTGCGCCAAGTAGTCTTAATTTGCCAATATTCGTAGGTTAAGATCCACGGCGCCTCGTACGCCATGACGTCGCTCCAGTTCGTCCAAGAGGGTGGCTTTAAGGTCTCTCGGTCCTCCTTTGCGCAGTCCTCCGTTCTTCTTTTAACGACAAAATAAAGCGATGCAATGCCGACGGCCCCAACAACCGTGATCGTTAAAACTGCGGGGTTTGACAGCGTCAGACCCAGGGTCGCAAGCTCGGTAGCCAGTGATTCTTTGATGCCCGGTGTGCGTAAGGCTACTGAAGCCGGAAGAACTGCCATGTTCACAATTTGTAGTCCATCATTGAGGCTTTTTAGATTGTTGCAGCTGATAACGGAATTGCTCAGGCCATAGTAGTAGTTTTGCTTCCCAGAAGAAATACAGCTCTCGAAGAGCAGGCTGCTGTCATCGGCATAAGAGAGCTGAGAAAATAGAACTGTCACTGTGGCTACAACGAATATTAGTAATTTCATGGTCATTATCCTTATTAAAAGAAGGTGTAGGTAATCTTTATTCTCATGTTTTCTAGAGGGAATGTTCCGCCGTGATCGCGTTTACCAATATACATTGTCGTTAGCGCCGCCGGTTGCGAGAATATAGGGGAGTATACAAGAGAATTAGCTTTGTCTTTTAGAAGCAGGCCCAAGATACCCTTCATGGATTCATCGCGGATGAGTTGTGATTCAATGACCTCAGAACCCATAAATTGATAAGAGGCTCCCCAGGCATATAGCCCATTGGATGTCTGGTAGGTGAACGGATGGAATGTTCCATGCGCGTCCTCAAGCTCTCCCGATCCGCTGTGGGATACTTCAATAAATGTCTTCTGAATCCCCTCTGAACCTTGAGTTGTTTCGGCGAATTGGGTTCTGTCGATTTCTATATTGGCAATACGCAGATTCTTTTGGTGATCGCCAAAAACGCTCTTATTTAAATACAGCTTTGTGGTGCCAACGACATTAAGTTCTCTCACTTGCTTTTCAGTCAAGTCGATGTAGACGGAATCTTTCTTTACGAACATGGAGGGGGAACCGCTATGGAATTTCGTATCAAGAGAAACCACCACTTTGTAGATGAAAGACATATAAAAGCTCTTTAAAAGATGAATCGATTCTTCGAGGGAGCCATTTGAAGACGCAAACGCCATTGTTTTTTCCTTTAGCAGTTCAAAGTGTGAAGATTCAGGTAGTGATTCCAGCGTGGTGTACTCATAAGCTTTGATGACTTCGTTGTGCACATAAAGTAGTCGTTCTTTTGACAAGTCCTGAATAGATTTAACCAGGTCACGTAAGGTCGAGTCCCCGAATTTTGCAAGACCGATATACTGGTCTTGCGTGGCTAGAGATAGTGCTATGGATTGCTCAATTAAAGCTGCTGACTTTGTAAGATCTTGGAAAATCTCTTGCATTGCCGAGTAGACCTCTGCGCGTTGTTTTACGATTTTTTCCAGCTCGGTAGTGACGGTTTGAAAGAGGGAATCTGATTTTCGGATCTTTTCGATCTCTTCTTGAAGTTCATTAGCTGGGACAATAGAGCCGGTAAGGCCCTTACTGATTTCGGTTATCTTTTCGTGTACAGGCCCCAGTTCTTTTTTTAGATTCTGGATATATTCAACTTTTTCCTGAAGATTTTTATTGTCCAGATTTGAAGTTCGCAGTTTATCAATAAATGAATCAAAGCTGATACGTGATTTTGTCAGATTGTCTTGTGAAAAAGCCTTTTCCCAATCGGACTTCGCTTTAGAGCCGTAAGCAATATAATCAGCTACACTGCCCGAAGTGGGAATATCAGAGATATATTCCATAACAGTTCCTGCCGCAGCCAGGGTGGGTTGTCCCGCGGGAATTACTTTGGCTAGAGAGGCTAAAACCTTGATGTTTTGTCTGATGGCGTCCCATTTGTGTTTTTGCGCGACATTTCTTTGGGCTTGTTCTTCGATTTGCCGATTGAGAGCTTGCAGAAGGCGATCATAGGCCTCTTCGCTGTTCTTTAAACTGAGGCGCATTCCTTCAAGTTCGTTGATCTTTGCGACTCTAATATTTTGTTTTTCAGATTCGGAATTAATCGTCTTGTTGTGTTCCTTCATAAGGGCAACCAACTGATCTCGAGTCAGTTGTTCTGATTTAAGAAGCGCAAGCACTTTTGTTGTAAGATAGTAATTTGTAAGAGCCATTTCGATTTCTGAATCAAACTGATTCAGGCTGAAATCCAAGGTGTATAGAGGGGCTTCTTTGTACGAGTGACCAAAATAGTCTTGTTGTAAGGTGATTCTGTTTAGGAGAAGAGCATAATGGGCATGTACTTCACTGTATTGAGTGGCGTAGATTGGGAAAAGGCTGCGCATTTCTTTTAAGTCTGCATCCAAAGTGTTTTTTACAAAGGAAAAGTCTTTTTCGATATATTTGTCTCGAATTAGCTTAAGACGACTTTTGTAAAAAGATTCGGTATGAGCCAAGGAAGTGATGATTTCGCTTTTAATAGTACCAGCAGGATTTACTTTTAAAGGAGTTCTTGGCGAGTTCGCTCCTTTGCCATCCCGAGTGGTTTTATTAGGAACAAGGACGTAGCGTGGGTCGGGTGTGTAGTTGTTTTGAACCGTCCACATGGCAGCATATTGGGGTTGTCCCGCTTTTCCGCCGAGGTAGTCTCCAGCGGGAGTTCCGGCGACGCCAGCGGCGACGTCCGCGATTTCTGACAGATTAAAGGTCATGATATCCGAATTATTTATGGACTTTGCTTGTATCAGAATTCTTCCACCGACTCCGCCGGGGCCAGGATGTCCCCCGGGGATTGCGTCTTCGCCGTCTGTCGGCCATTGTTTTGCTCCCCGTTCTGGCTTTGAGCCTCCGCCGACACAGTTCTTCATCCGAAGGGTCGTGACTTCATCATGGGTTTTAAGGATATCAGGATTGCAGCTAGGTGTTTCGAAGAGATTTTCCCTATAGACGACTCCGTAGGAGACGCCCCCTAACGCAACAGTTTCAAATGCAGGAATGCTGACGCCATCAATGCCATTTCTGCCTCCGCCTGCGGCTTGCCCCAAACCTCCTCTCGCAATCAATCTTTTTTTAGTTTGATCACCTTCGATAAGGATTTCATTTGCCACAATCTGGATTTGACTGCCAGGGAGACCCTCAATGCCGTCGTGGCCATTTAAACGTTGTCCAAGTGTTTCGTGAGTCGTATTTTTTTGTTTCGGGGTTGTTTCAATAACTCCATTTTCTTCGAAAATGATTTGCTCAGCGTTTAATACGACGTTGGTTTGTCTAAGTTTTAAGTGATTGCGAACAACGATTTTTTTTGCGTCGATAGTTAGCGAGTAGATCGAGTTTGCGATATTATTTTCTTCTGCAAGATCTTTATTGTAGCCTCTAAACGGATCTTGCGAAACATCAATCACCACCTCAGTTCCCGTTATTAAAATATTATTGGCCGTTCCATCCAAGATGTTGCCATTTAGGTTCACTTTGGATTTTTCCTTCGTGATGCTGACAGAGTTGTACTGGTCACGGCTCACAGATGATGGAGAAGTCGACATTGTGATGCCAAACTCAGACCCCAGACTCAATTGGGAAGGGCTATTTTGTTTGCCGCAAGAGACGAGAAGTGAAAGCACTGTGACTGATAAGATGGCAGTTCTTCGTTTGTCCATTTGGTCCTCCTGGGAACTCGTAATGGACAGGTTTTTAAAATAAATTTGTTTATATTGAAATGGCGTGACACATTTTTAATGTATTCGAGTCTTTTTTATAGAAAGGTGGATCATCTGACTTGTTGGGAAGTATAAAGATTTATATTGGGCAATATTTAATTATATTAAGATATAAATTAGGGGATGACCCTCCACCCATGAAGAGGGAGAGCCGCTTCCACTATTTTCCGCAAGTTGCTGTTACATCAAGATTGTAGGTCTGAAAAAGAATCCAATCTCTTTTCCATAAAATTGTCTCGATATCGGTGACTTTTCCATCAGTACATTGTGAGTGGAGCTTTTTTGAGACTCGGAATTTCTCAATGTATTCGTCTGCCATGGAAGTAAGATTAAGAACGGCAAATTTAGTGGATTCCACCTGAATTCTTTGTCCGCTGGTAGTTACTGAACCCCCAGAATGAGACTGAAGAGTTGTACAGTTTGATAGAAGGACTGTGATACATAACAAGAGTGCCGCACGCGATATTCGAGATGTTTTCATTGATTGATAAACTCCTTTGTGTTGACAACTTAGTTTTAAGACCTAGTTCTGTCAATTTCAAAGGCCCCTCGCAGAATCAGAGGCTCTCTCCGTACCTAGCAGTCAGGACTTTGGTTTGGGAGTAAGGTGTTTAGGCAAACTGCAACTCAAGTTCTTCGTTGTGCCCTGTTTTTGTATGCGGATCATAATGCCAGTATTTAATTAGTAACTTTCCATTGATCTCAACTATTGAAGTACATGCTCCGCTAATTGATTGAGATATGGAGGTGAGGTTGTTCTTTTGATCTAAAAGCCAAACTTTGAATCGGGGTTCATTATCAGTTGTATCCCACTGAGCCAGAGCGCAGAAGCGGCCATTTCCAAAGACTAAGCCAACATCTTGGAATTCATAGTCTTCAAGGTTGGGAACATAGGACCCATGCAAGGAAACCGAAGCCTTATTAAATGGGGAACCCATTCTGATTTCATGAATATTATGGAAGTTTAATTGATATGGGATCATAAAGGTATTTCCTCCAGAGCATTTCCTGCGCCCGTTCTTTGTGCTTGAGATAGTACTTCGTCAGCAGAGTAGTGTTTTGAAAGTCCTGTTGCTATTGTAACAGGTAAAGCTCTGAAAGTTTGCTTTTGTTTAAAATTATTATGCTTGCAACAGCAAGATGAGTTTGGAGGTAACTGTAACCCCCTAATCATTATCCCCCTGCTGAGTCGGAGGCGCTCTCAGCGCCAAGGCCGCAAGGACTTCGGTCTTTAAAAGAAACGCCACTTCACGAACGTCGGCGTGAACAGCGCAGATCTCGACTTTACGATCGAGAGTTGTCGTGGCTTTACAGAGAATCGGATTGCTGGCTTCGACTTGTTCTTGCAAAGAACCCTTTTCTTGAGCTGCTCGCACAGAGGCTAAAGCCTGATCGATCGCCGCGATCATTTTTTGCGCAACTTCAGGACGTCCAGAATGAATCAAAAGATCATCCAAGCCGTAAGCGACCTGATTGGAAAAACTTCCAGTGAAGACAGCTTTGAAGGCTTGTAGTTCTGCTTCAGCAGCGGGCAAAGAAAGTCCTGAATAAAGATGTTCAACATCCTTCGGACAATTGTCTTCTGTGCAGTCTTTATGACGTCCTAGAGGACGCCCAAGCTTTCCATCCTTCAGCTTTTCAATATGAGCTAAGGCATCCGTCAGAGCGTTGATCGACTCTTTGAGGCTTTTGTAGCGAGTTCCGTCAATCAAGGTTTTTGTGAAATTATCTTTTTCTAATGACCATTTCGCTTGAAGGTCTTGTGCTTTAACCTCTACGTCCGAGATCAGCTCTTGCGCCCAAAGACAGCGATGAAGTTTTTTTTGTAAAAGAGGGCGGGCATTCCATTCGGCCATCTTGGGGTTTGCGCGAGGATTGCAAGTGCTCTTGTAGGACTTTTCAAAAAGAAGATACTCGATCGCAGAAAGCCCTCGTACGTTGAAAACCAGTTGAGCGCTACTGACCGGGGTCTGAGAATTCTCCAAAACCTTCTGATCAATTCCGCAAGTGTTCAAATAAGGCCAGGAATAGACAAAGTCGTTTAAGACACGTCCGTTGTCCATCAAGGGTCCCAGTGGAAGGGCTGCGACCTGATGGAAGGCCAGCATGGTGCGTTCCCAATCCAGACGAGCTTGAGTTTCTTCTCGGGTGGCGGAGCCTCCTGAAGACAAGGCTTCGCAGTATTGACGTAAAGAGTTTTTCAGAACCGGGACTTGCGCGTTGAAGCTCTCAACGGAGCGGGCAATGACATTGGTTCCAATGTTGATCAGCATTTTTTGTTCTGAGAAAGGCCCTTCATTGGGTTTTTGAAACTCAGAGGGAAGTGAACCTCCGCCCTGTTGAGGAGTGTTGACCTCTGTCGGCGTGTTGCGAGTGGATTTTTCGGTTTTAAAGAAGTCAGTACAAGAAACGGTCAGCAGGCACGTTGCCAGGACGGCTGAGACTTTGATGATAAGGGCTTTTTCTTGCATAGGACCTCACTTTCCAAAGGCCTTTGTGCCTGAAAAGGGTCTTTTTTGACAAGTATTCCCCTTGAGGGGGGCATAATTGAAAACGCATTGAGGATGGAACACAAGGATGTGGGGGGAAACCTGATTTTATGCTATGAAGCAGGCATGTTGGAACTGCCCGAAAACTGGTCCCGTTTGCAAAAGTTGCTGTTTCAGTTTGATGAGCCCACCTCTCGGCTTTATCACGTCAATATTCTTTCCAGTCTTTTGCTGGTGATCGTGGTGATGTGGCTGGTGGGACGAAAGCAGAAACACTCTTTTTCTTTTCTGCTAAGAAGATGGGTTTTGCGCAAACGCTACTGGTGGAACCATTCAAGTAAGCAAGATTATTGGATCTACTTTTTCAACGCTGTTTTGAAAAGCTTTCTTTTGGTCCCTCTGTTTGAGGGTAGTTTCCAGGTCTCACAGATCGTCATTCGATTTTTGGTCCGTTTTAATCATGGAGATCTTCTCAACATCCCAAGCAGTGACGCCAAAATTATTTTATTCACTTTTGCGGTTTTTGTCTGGGATGATTTTCTTCGGTTTTTCAATCACTGGCTGATGCACAAGATTCCGGTTCTTTGGGAGTTTCACAAGCTTCATCACAGCGCCCGGGTTTTAACTCCGATCACTCTTTATCGAGCTCATCCTGTGGAGTCGTTTTTCGCGGTTCTTCGTAATAGTTTGAGCCTGGGAGTGGCTCTCGGGGTTTTCATATTCATCTTTGGTTCCAGCTTTTCTTTGTGGACCTTGATGGGGATTAACGGTTTTGGTTTTCTTTTTAATCTTGTCGGAGCGAATCTCCGCCATAGCCAGATCCCGCTGGGCTTTGGCGCTGTTGAAAGAATTCTTATCAGTCCCATTCAGCATCAGGTGCATCACTCTAAAGACCCACGTCACTATGATAAGAATTTCGGAGTCAGTCTCGCTATCTGGGATGGTCTCTTCGGGTCGTTGGTTTTCTCCAAAGACGTGAGTAAACTCAGTTATGGTCTGACGGAACGATTTCGAATTTCATTGTGGTCTCACTACAAGGCTCCGCTTCAGACTTTGATAGAGCGGATCAGTCTCCAGGTGAGACTATTGCTATCAAGAAATGATTAAGAAAATCCGAGGCGCGACCGATAAGCTCGTATATGAATACCGGTACGTTCCTTTGGGCTCTTCTTTTATGCCTTATTGCGGGGATCGCAGAAGCTTCCCCGGGTTCGTTGACTTATCAAGGACGCATCGTTAAATCCGACGGCAAACCGCTTGAATATGGCGGAGTCTCATTCCTCTTTGATATTACCAGTCCCGACGGAAGCTGTGTTATCTACCGGGAACAATCGCAAGTAAAAGATATGACGAACTCTAATGGGGTTTTCGACGTCCCGATCGGGGCCGGATCTTTTTCAGTGAAGTTTCCGCAGACGGGTTCTTTTAGTCTGATTGATGCTTTTAACAACAAGGCGACATCTTTTAATTGTCGAGGACTTGATGATGCGACCGTTGGAGGAACATGGTCTCCGAGTGTCGATTCCATTCGTAAACTTCGCGTGCGATTCTGGGATGGAAACGGATGGCAGTTAGTGGATACTGACATGGAGATTCGTTCGGTCCCGTTTTCTCATTACGCACAAAGTGCTGAGCGTGCCGAAAAGGTCGGGTCTTATAAGGCCCAGGATCTTTTGGTGAAGAGTCAGCTTCCACAAAGTTCCGGAGCGCCGCAGGCCTGTGCTGCGGGACAAGTGCTTTCCTTTGATGGAACAAACTTTATTTGTGTGACCGATCAGATGGGAGTCAGTGGAGGGGGAATTCAGTCTTTGTCTGG
>NZ_JBLJBT010000031.1:0-30504 GCF_047637665.1 Bdellovibrio sp.
ATGTGCTTGATGGTCTTGATTCCGTTCCAAAAAGAAGTGCGTCTAGGTAAATTCGCTGCCGGCAAACATGTTTTGCGTTTTGAAAACGGTGACGGAACTTATCTCGAAAAATCATTGATCGTTGAGTAATAAACTCAACCTTCGTTGGTCACTTTGGGGGTCCGCATAAGGGCCCTCAGTGATTTGATGGGCACCGACGGCAAACGATGATATAAGTAGAGATAGGGGAACGGTCCATGAAAAAACTTATTTTTATCTCATCTTTGTTTCTTGTGTCCTGCGGTGGAAAAAAAGATCTTCAATCCATCGAATGGCGAAAGGGGGACTCCCTCGCGCCACTGCAAAGTCTCAGCGAAGTGGACCTCGCCAAACCTTCCAAACTCCAGTCTCTTCATGAAGTCGTCGAATTCCGGGAGCAGAACGTTCAAGGCATCGCTGTTGAAAATAGCTTTGTTAAAAATCTGAAGGATCAATCCGGTGAAGAGGTTCTGGTTCGCGCTTCCATTTCCTTGGAGGAAGAAAAACTGAATAAGCTGAAACTCGAAGAATTTGCCCACAAGAAAGACTCTATTGCAAAAGATCTTCAAGCAGCGTTTCCGATTTTCAGGAAGTTCGCTCCTGAAAAAATTGAAACAATCATTGCACACCGACGGGGCTTCTATGAACCCTTGTGGCGTGTGGTGTATTCCGATCAAAAAGGTGTTCCCTGGGAAGTTCGCCTGAATAATCACCTTCAAGTGCGTGGTGTGAAGCGGGTGGGTTCGCAATTCCATGATACTGTGGCTTACATCTTTCCGAAGGGTCCGAAGAAAAGCCAAATCCAAGAAGTGGTGCTGAAGGGGTTGATGACTCAACCGACTCTGTCAAACTCTCGACTGCTGGTCAGCTCTCAAGCCTCTGCAAAAATTGTGAGTGTGACAGATCCACTTAAGTTCAATCCTCAAGACAGTCGTTTTGATCAGGTGCAGGTCTTCTATTTCTTGGAAGAATCCCTGAAGTGGTTTGAAAATAGACTTAATATCAAGATTCCATTTCAAATTCAGGCAGAGGTCCATGTTGGGGCTCCCGATAAGACAAACTCTGCTTTTTACTATCAAGGAAAAATTCGTATCGGCGCCGGGGATGATGAGACTTACTCGCGCATTCCTCAAGATCCGTCGATCGTGATTCATGAAAGTGTTCATGCCTTGGTGGATGCCGTGGCTCGCCTTCCTTATGAAGGAGAAGGCGGATCTCTGAATGAGGCCTTCGCGGATTTCTTTACGGCTTTACAGCTTAATAATCCCAATATGGGCGAAGCTGCTTACTTAAAAGGTCCTTTCCGTCGTTCTTTGGTGAATGATTATAAGCTCTCGGATAAAAACGGGGGGCTTTATCATGACTCTGGGATCGTGAGTGGGACTTTATGGTCGTTGTCGACTCGTTTGGGTGTCGAGAAGGGGCGACAGTTGGCTTTGCTGACTTTGAATCGTCTGGTCCCCAGCAGTGATCTTAAAGATTTCGGTTCCACTTTGAGGGACGTTTTGCCGCTTGTCTTAAGTTCTGAAGAAGATCTGGATGCGGCACGTGCGATTGTCACAGAGAGGGGCTTCTAATGATCTCCAGTGCGATCTTAGGATTATGGCTATTCACCAGCTTGATTTATCAAGGTGAGTCCATGCCATTGCCGAATCCCGCGCTGAAGATTCAATATCAGTTCGAAGACACAGGACTCAATACTCTTCGCTATCATCGCGAAGGGGAACAGGGATTTTGTGAACGTCGGGCGGTCTATGAGTTCGCCTCAGGAAAACTCGTACAACAAGTTGTGTGGGTGAATCCACAAAACGCCATCTGGTGTGATCAGGATGTAGACATGCGCCTGGGTTATCAGAGTTGGACTGAAGCTTGGTTGAAGGACGGAAAGTTGCATCTTGTGATTCAGATGGGCGAAGAAGATCTCATCTACGTTTGGGAAAAACAAAAAGAGTCTTCGCTCTAGTTTTCTCTTCTATTTTTCATTCTTATTTTCATTGTTGAACGACACTTGCTCTGAGTGATCTATCCATGTCAATATCATTCCTGACCGATGTGTCACTGAATGCTAGGAAGGATATTATGGCTCAGTTTGTATCTGCACAAGAAGCTCTTAAAGTTGTTAAATCCGGAAATAATGTTTTTATTCAGACTGCGGCGGCAACACCACAGCAGTTGGTGAAAGCGCTGACGGCGCGAGCCTCGGAGCTTCGTGATGTAAAAATCTATTCTATTCACACCGAGGGCGACTGTTCCTACGCTCACCCTGATTATGAAAAGAGTTTTGAGATTCACAGTTTTTTCAATGGTCACAATCTGCGTTCGATGCGTAAGAATATCAATCCCACGTTTGTGCCGATTTTTTTGAGTGAGATTCCGTCTCTTTTCTACAATGGCATCGTGCCGTTGGATGTGGCGTTGGTGCAGGTGTCTCCACCAGACAAACACGGCATGTGCAGCTTGGGGCCTTCTGTGGATGTGTCCCTTTCTGCAGTGCGAACCGCGAAGACCGTGATCGCGCAAGTGAATCCCAAGATGCCGCGCTCTTTTGGTGATGCGCAGATTGAGTTTTCAAAAGTTCACTTTGCTGTTGAGGTGGATGAAGAACTTTATTTGGCAAGTCCGGCAGCGCCCAGCGATGTTGAGTTGCAGATCGGAAAAAATATCGCCGCCTTGATCGAAGATGGTGCGACTTTGCAGATGGGGATCGGTGCGATTCCTGATGCTACATTGAAAGCACTGACTGGGCACAAAGACCTCGGTATTCACACGGAGATGTTCTCTGACGGCCTGGTGGACTTGTATAAAACGGGTGCCGTTACGAATAAATATAAGACCCGTATGACGGGGAAAATTGTATCAAGTTTTGCTTTGGGTTCACGCAAGACCTATGACTTCATCGACAATAATCCAATGGTGATTATGATGGATGCGGCTTACACCAACGATACACACATCATTCGTCAGAATCCCAAAGTGGTCGCGATCAATAGTGCCATCGAAGTGGATTTGACGGGTCAAGTGTGTGCGGACTCTATCGGAAACCGCATCTACTCTGGCGTGGGCGGACAGATGGACTTTATGCGAGGCGCGGCTTTGTCTAAAGGTGGTAAGCCCATCATCGCGTTGCCATCGACGACTTCTAAGGGGCAATCCAAGATCACACCTTTCCTGAAGGAAGGGGCCGGAGTGACGACAACCCGAGCTCATGTGCACTATATCGTGACGGAGCACGGTGTGGCTCACTTGCATGGCAAGACCTTGCAGGAGCGGGCTAAGGCACTTATTGCGATTGCAGCCCCTGAGTTCCGCGAGGATCTGGAAAAACAATCAAGAAAGGTTTTGGGTTTTTAAAAAAGAGCGGTATCCTGAAGACGTCTTAAAGAAGGGAAGTTTATGACCTATTTAAAATTGCTTCTGGTTGCCGCGCTGACTTTTTCATCGACTCTAGCTTTTTCTCAAGAACCACCGCGCCCAGGGGATCCTCAATTTGGAGCAGAAGGGCGCTTGGTGATTTTGAAGGTTGTGCCCGGGGATCGAACGGCCAAATTATTCTTTGTGGGTAAAAAGGCCGCCGAGATTGATTTTACCAAGGATCATAAGCTTCTTTCTGTGACTGCATTTAAAGACGGACAGACCGAGACTTTGAAATTTAAAAATAACGGGGACTCTTACGAAGTGTTGGATATGCCGGGCTGGAAGGGGCCTTACTCGTTAGGAGTGAAGTCTGAAATCAAGGGCAAGGTTGAAGAGCTTAAAGTGAAGATTCAACCTAGCAAACCCTAGAAAAGAAACTGGGTGATTTTATGGGACCTTCTTGAACACGGCTTTCTCAATAGCGGCAAGTCGACTTTCCACCGAAGGTCTTTCCATCGTATCGCGAAGATACTTATTTAAAAGTGATTGATAGGGCAAATGCTGTTTGCCAGCTTCTTTTTGAAGCCATAGAAATATATCCGCATCAATTCTGACACTCGTTTGTACTTTGGTTTCTTTGGGGTTTAACTTTGGTTTTTTTCTTACTTTACCCTTTGAGAAGTCATATTCTTTCTTCATATTTTTCGGCCTCGTTTTTTGTCGCCTTTCTCGCTGAAATAATTCTTATTTCATCTTCATATTTGTGCGCATAGACGACGGCAAGTAGTCTGGTGAAAGATGAAAATCCAATAATGATAAATCTTTGCTCACTATGTCTTAAATCTTCAATCTCTATGGACCTGTCCGAAAAAAGAACAGTAGCGGCTTCTTCAAAAGAAACCTTGTGCTTTTTGAAGTTTGTTTCCGCTTTTCTTGTATCCCAGCGAATGACAGTAATTACATTGTAATACATTGTATTTTGTGATTCAAGTCTATTCGGATTGCCCTGATTGAATATATTGGGCTTTGGTTTATTTTTCATTCCACACCGAGAGCCTTTTCTGGAGCAAATGTTTGCAGGCTCGGCAAGCCACTTTGGTGCCAGTGTTTAGTCAAAATATAGGATTTTCAAGGGGCGGATTCCGGCCCAAGTAGTTCTTAAGGGAGATTGTCAGATAAGTTGAATTTTATGGACGGGAGAATGCGGGCTTTTTTGGGCATTTACTATTTATGCCCAAAAAGCTTTTTCATTTTGATCAGATCACGAACGGCCTCCGGGACACACTGTTCCCACTGGGGGTCGTTTTTTTCTATCATTTTCATTACGTCAATCGAATGCAAATACTCTCCGGTTTCATCGCAACCCGAGATGTCGACGATCTGTTTATTCTCGATAAAATAGGAATAAATATGACGTAGATGCGGAGGAGGGAAGAAGCTCTTGGTCGTCAGACAAAGAGTGGGGGTTTTGTGAGGATAGATATAAAGTTTTGTTTTTTGTTCTAAGAGTTTACCAAGGCCTTCTAGGAGACCCCCCTCGAGGTTGTTATAGTGCTCTTCTGTAAAAAGCTTGTTGAGGTGGCTGGCGCCGACAACCAAGGCCATGAAGTGAGGATTGTAGCGACGTAAAAAGCGCTTCAAACCATAGAACAAGAAGAAGTTGGAAATCAGTACGTGTTGTCCCAGGCTTGTCAAAGTTTCGACACGTGCTAAGAAGTCCTTTTCATTGATGTGCCCGTCGGACTGAAGGTTGTGCATGGTCAGTTCAAGCATGGGCAGAACCTCCAGCGCTTTGCCTTCGGTTTTCAGGACGTCATCCTTAATTTGCGCCAGGCCCTTCTTTAGGACATCCAAATGGGTCACGGTGACCGGGCGGAAGGTGCCTCTTTGAATTAGCAAAGCCTTGCCGTAAACAGCGTCAGAAATATTTAGAATTTCATTGTTCGGGGAAAACAAGATGGCTTCTGCCAGTCCTCGTCGCACCAACTCTAAATTCATTAAGCGAACATCGAAGTGAGCAACGTCAGGTCCATGGAACTTGATAACGTCGATGACGATTTGGCCCTCTTTGAGGTTCTCTACAAGGTGAGGAATGAACTGTTCCACCTGATGAAGATGATAAAAGGCGCAGTTCAAAAGGTTGACGCCCAGAACTCCCAAGGCCTCTTGCTGTTGCAGACGATGACGATCCAACATGCGCACATGCAGAATGATGTCATTGCTGGGGCCGCCGGGTTCGGTTTGAAAACGCACGCCCATCCAGCCATGAGACTGTTTGGATGTTCCTGAAGAGGCGGTGGCAACGGTATTGGCAAAAGAAAAAAATCGTGAGTGGGGGCCTCGGGTTCCCGAAAGACGATCCACCAATAAGTCGTACTCATGGCCGAGCATTTTTAGCAAACGGGATTCGCAGACATAACGGCCATTGGCCTCGCGTCCGTAGATGTCATCACTGACAACCATGTCATAGGCTGAAATGGTTTTTGCAATTGTTTGAGAAGCTTTTCCTGCTTGGAAAAAATGGCGGGCAACTTCTTGGCCTGCGCCAATTTCGGCAAAGACACCATAGCGGCTGGTGTCCTTGTTAATCTTCAAAGCTTTTCCCGTGGTGTTTTCAGTGAGAGAAGACTCAGACATTACTTTTTCTCTCCTTCATTCTTATCTGCTTTCACCCATCCGGTGATAGCCAGACTCATCGCTTTTTCAATGGGCATATCCAAAGGGGTCAAACGATGGCGTGGCACCATCAGGGTGAAACCACCCAGTCCATAACTCATGGGAATGTAAACGGCGATACGATCGCCGGCATTTTGTTCAATGGTGGGAACGTCTTTGAAGTTTTCACGAGTCACAAGACCCATCGCGCGAATTCCCGATTCACCGAGGTCAACCAAAACCACTTTTTGCAATCCCCCCGGGCCGCCACCTTTTGAAAATAGATTCATCAGATCACGCAGGGGACTGTAGATGGCTTTGATAAAAGGCACTTGAGTCAAACGTTGTTCCATCTTTTGGAAAATGCCGCCAGCCAAAAGGTTATTGAGCATCAGCCCCAAGAGAAGAATCAAGATGACCGTAAGAAGGAAACCCAAGCCTGGAATATAGATGGGCAGGATTTGGCGAAGAGCATCCCCAAGGAAACTATCTACGATCGCGATCCCGGCATAGACAATGTAAATTGTCAGGGCAATCGGAAGAAAAGTTACGAGACCTTGCAAGAAGATTTTCTGAAGTTGTTTCATAGCTGGATGTCCTGTTCTCTGTACATTATCGGTTGAAAATAAGTATCAGCTAAGTCGAGCCTCTTCAAGCTCTTACGCCATCTCAAAAAGAGACACATTTTCTGCTCAACCTACCTAGACTTCCGACCGAAAAGAAAAGGGTCAAGAAGGAGAACCGGTGAAACGGATTCTAAGCTGTCTTTTTATTTCTTTAAACCTGATTAGCATCGCGGCGTGGGCTCAGCAGCAGCCCCCAGGGACGGCCGTTCCTGGCGAGTATCTGATCAAGTTTAAGGCCTCGTCTGGAGGAGCTGCCATAGCGCAGAATAAATTGATGGGAAAAGCTTCGTTAAAAGGCTCCTTTCCTGGTTTAGGCATCATGCAAGTGTCCATGAAGGGTGATGCCAACGAAAAGATCAATGTAGAGGCTCTTAAAAATGACCCCGACGTTGAGTATATCGAACCGAACTTTATTTTAGAGAAAAGTGAAGTCGCCCCCAACGGTCCCGTTGAGCGTTTGTCCTATGAACAACTTGTTTCTACGAATGCCGCGTCCACGGATCCTTCAACTTATGCGCAGTCCTCTGCCAATACTGGGGTGGCTGCGGCCTGGGTTGAAATGACGGCTCTGAGTCAGGTGAGCGACAAAGTGGTTGTTGCGGTGGTGGATACCGGCTTGGATAAACGTCATGATGTTTTTAAACCCTATGCGATGGGTGGGACGGGAGCTCTCTGGGTGAATGAGGCGGAAGCCAATGGACTCCCCGGTGTCGACGATGATCAAAATGGTTTTGTCGATGATATCAATGGTTGGAACTTTATTAATAACACGGGTAATTTTCTTGATGATGACGATCACGGAACACACGTTGCCGGTATCGTGGTGGGAGCGGGGCAAAACATTTTTGCTCGTCCTTTGCAGGAATCCAAAGTGCTTGTGATGCCGCTTAAATTTCTGGGAGCCGGAGGTTCGGGCTCTACGGCCAATGCAATTCGTGCGATCTATTATGCGGTTAACAATGGAGCCCGGGTGATTAATAATTCATGGGGAGGCGCCGCTTACAGCCGTGCTCTTCATGATGCGATTACTTATGCTTATGATCGCCGCGTTCTGGTTGTTTCCGCTGCGGGTAACTACGCCAGCAACAACGATCTGCAACCGATGTATCCTTCTAGCTATGATGTGCCTAGCAACCTGTCTGTAGCCTCGACAACGCGTTTTGATGATCTATCGAGCTTCTCAAATTACGGAGCCAATTCCGTTCATGTGGGAAGTCCCGGGGAATATATCGAGAGTACTGTTCCTGGGAATAAAACAATGAAGATGTCGGGCACCAGTATGGCGGCTCCGTTCGTGGCGGGGATGGCGGGTTTGGCCTTCCGTGAGGCGCCGTCGCTTTCTGGTTACCAGATGAAGCAACTGATTATGCAATCCGCAGATCAAAACAATTATCTCAATGGCCTGGTGTCGACCAGCGCACGCATTGATGCCCGCTATTTGATTGAGACATCAAAACAAATGGTGGCGATCGCCTCTGAACAACCCAGCTATAAACCATCCTATTTGGCAGAGCGAGCTCCAGCTGCGGAGAGTGGAGGAGCTGCTGCAGGGTGTGGTCTGGTCAAAGCCGTGACTCGGCAAGGTCCCGGATCGGGAAGTGGTGCAGGTGGTACAGCCGGAGTTGTCGTGGGTTTGCTCTTAGTTCCTTTGGTGTTATGGCAAGTCTTGCGTCTGTGTGATCCAAAAAATAAACGTCGCTATGAGCGCTTTAAAATGAACTCCGAAATTCGCGTCAGTGTCGGCGATCGAGAACTCATTGGAGCCGTGAATACGATCTCTGAAGGTGGACTGTCTTTCAATACGGATCAAGCTTTGGAAAAAGGTGGCATCGTCACGATGCGAATTCAAAGTCCCGATGGCCATGAAGTCATCGAGGTTCAAGGGCAGGTCGTCTGGTCGGAAAAGAATCAGGCGTATGGAGTGCAGTTCGCCAACGCCAAACAGGGAACTCTCGCGATGATTCGCGATTGGACTTCCGGCCTTATTAAAACTTAAAAATAGCAACCTTTAGAAGACAGCCTGTCTTTTATTTTGAATCTTGTGCTTTTTTTGTGCAAATCAATGTTTGTTTGATTTCTAGTGAGATGTTATAGTTGCACCGATGAGAATGTTCTTTTGCTTCTTGATTGTTCTTATGTTTTTCTTCCCACGCCTAGCGTACGAATGGATTAAAAGACGTTTTGGTCAAAATTTTCAGCTAAAGAGGCGGAAGAAATGAGATTAGCAATACTAGTTTTTGTATTTCTTGGGGCCGCATGCGCAACAAGGGTTCAAATGACTGATGCTCGTGCCTTGAATTACGCAAGAGTTCGAAGCTTAGTTGTTGGGAGTTCCACGGAAGGTGAGGTAAAGGGCATACTGGGTAGCCCCACGGGTAGAGTGTTGTCTCAAGGATATTACACTCTCCAGTATGATGATCCAGCATCGGGAGCTCAAAGATTGTCGATGAATTTTTCATCTGAAAATAACAAGCTTATGGATATTCTTTGGATTCCTCAGGAGGATGAACGGGAGTACTCATTGGATGGAGCGAAAGGTGGATTTGTAGGGGCTTCATTCAAAGAGACTCGTGAGGATGGGGCCAATCCTCATGCTCACTCGGTAGGAGGAGACATTTTCATTGACCAGAAGGCCGGTGTGACTATTCGGTATGACTCTATTCAAAAGGTAGTTGAGGCAATTGCGATATATTCTCCTAATGAGCGAATTCCTGCCGAAGAGAAGCCAGAGGCTAAGGCTCCGTATACTTTTTGAAACCATATTCTGTGGTTACAGTAAGACTCCGTGCAGAATGAGGCTGGCGACTGTGAAATAGATCACAAGCCCTGTGACGTCGACGATCGTAGCGACGGCCGGAGCGGAAGCTGAGGCGGGGTCAAATCCCACGCGCTTAAGAATAAAGGGCAGCATTGATCCTGAAATCGTACCCCAAAGAACAACTCCCAAAACACTGACGCACACTGTGGCGGCGACCAACATATAGTGGGTGGTGTAAAGAGTTTCACGATTTGGCCATACCATAATTCGAATAAAGCCGATCATCCCCAGCAACAAACCCAAACAAACACCTGTGACGACTTCTCTTCCTAGAACACGCCACCAGTCGCGCAGACGAACTTCACGAAGGGCAATCGCACGAATGATCAAGGTGGAGGCCTGCGATCCCGAGTTTCCTCCAGAGCTGATAATCAAAGGGATAAACATCGAAAGCACGACGGCTTTGGAAAGCTCGTCTTCAAAGAATGCCATGGCCGTGGCGGTGAACATTTCCCCTAGGAAAAGGATCAAAAGCCAGCCCCCACGCTTCTTTAACATTTCAAGCATCGAGATCTTCAAATAGGGAGCATCGAGGGTCTCAACCGCACCGATCTTATGGATATCCTCAGTGGCCTCTTCTTGAATGGCGGTCGCCACGTCATCGAAGGTCACAATCCCTTTCATGATACCGTGTTCGTCCACAACCGGAACGGCCATCAGATCTTGCTGAGCAAAGATGCGACCGATTTGTTCTTGGTCCATCTCAACGGGGACTTTCAAAACATCCGTGTGCATGATCTCGTCAATTTTTTTACCCGGCGCTGCCGAGAAAAGTTCACGGAAGGACACCACACCCAAAAGCTTTTGATCAGAATCCAAAACGTAAGCGTAATAAATGGTCTCAACGTGAGTTTTCGCCTGAATGCGAATGTAGCTGATCGCCTCATCCACGCTCATGTCAGGGCGCAGGCGGACGAAGCGGGAACTCATCAATCCCCCGGCCGCATCTTCGGCATAGGCCAAGAGGGCTGTGACCTCGCGACGGGTCTGGGGGTCTAGCAAAGACAGAATGTCTTCTTTCGAGTCCAGTCCCATTTCTTGAATTAAGTCGGCCACGTCATCGGGGGCCAGGAGGCGAATCCAAGAGCGTTTTTCAAGAGGAGCGGCCTCGGCAATGAGTTCGGCCTGGTCATGGGTCTTGAGGCTTAAAAAGAGCTCTTCAGCTTCCGTGCGGGGAAGTTCGAGAAACTTCTCGCGACGTTCTGCAGGGCTTAGAGCCGACCAGGTCTCAGACAGATTCAGAACGGAGTCTTGATCTTCATTTTTCTCAAGGACCTGGTTGTTGTTGTCCATCACCGCTCCGCCATGCTGCTAAAATACGCTGAAAAGATAAATCTGTGCTTCGATGAAATACTCCTTTTCATCGGCAGCCGCAAACTTATTTTTTAGACCAGTTCTGTATTTTTAAAGCGAGGAAGGACCTCGTGGGTCGGCCCGAGGGCGACAATTTCTCCATTTTGCAGCCAGAGGATGCGATCACACTTCGCCAGAGTAGAAAGTCGGTGAGCGATGATGATCTGGGTTCGATCCGAGAAAAACTCCTCGGTGGCCTTGACCATGATCTCTTCCGACTGAGGGTCGACCGAGCTGGTGGCTTCATCCATAATCACAATGGGGGCTTCCTGCAAAAGACAGCGGGCCATACAAAGAAGCTGACGTTCTCCGAGAGAGAGATTTTTACCACGCTCTTCAATCTTCAGATTAAGACCTCCGGCCTGGGACTCGACCCAGGAGCGCAGGCCAACTTGTTCCAAAACGGCCCACAGTTTGTCATCCGGTAAGCTATTTTGGATATCCAGGTTAAAGCGCAAAGATCCTTGGAATAAAATAGGTTCTTGAGCAATAAAAGCCATCGATTGACGATACAGGTTGAGGTCCACACCCGCAGAAGCTTCGGCTAATTTGGGAAGATGATTGTTAATGGCAATTTGCCCCTTATCAACGGGGTAGAGGTAGAAAAGAGCTTGAATCAAACTCGATTTCCCAGAGCCTGTTCGTCCGACGATGCCCAATCGTTCCCCTGGTTTCACTTCAAAATTCACACCCTTGAGAACCCAAGGTAGATCTTGGCGATAGCGGAACCACACGTCTTGGACTTGCACCGAGGCGCTGCGTTCTTCCGTCAGACGTCTATGGGCCAGATATCTTTCAACGGATTGCGAGTAAATCGGATGGCCTGTGGCAAATTTACTGGAGGAGGGAAGGTGACTTCCTTTTTCCATCTCCATACGCATGTATTGATCCAGGCGCTCGACGCCGATCATGGCTTCTTCAAACTGCGTGAGCCATTCAAAAAACATCTGCACGGTATTTCCAGAAAGGGCGATAAAACTAAACGCCACGCCCACGGAACCCACCGTCGCCCATCCTTTTTCCACCATAAAGAAAGCAGACACACCCGTGATCAAGAGCAGTAAGGCCGTCAGGCTGTTCATCTGAAATGAAAAGGCCAAGACGTTTTTGGTGGTGCTCATTTTTTGTGAAAGGAAATAACGATCCAGTCGTTCGAAACGTTCGCTAAAAGACTTTTGCCGACGGAACGTACGAATTGTGCTGGCTCCTTGGGTCGTTTCAGCAAAGTGCGCGATGCTAGGGGAGCGGCTGGCCGAAAGCTCGCGTCGTGAGCTGCGCAGTTTTTCCTGGTTCAGTTTGTAAATCAGATAGTTCATCAAACCAATGAATCCGACAAAGATCAGATACAGCGGGTTGGCGATGGTGATCAAAATGACCATCATGGTAAGATCAAAGATGATCGAAATGAACTCGGCCAGGGGGCCTCCGAACAAACGAAAGACGTTGCCATAGTCACTGGAAAAGCGAGTGATGATTCTTCCTGCCGGAGTGATATCAAAGAAGCTCATGGGCAGGCGGGACGTTCGTAAAGTCACTTCATCGTAAAAACTGGAAATGGCTTGCGCCGAGAGGCGCGAAAAACCCACCCGGAAAATCAAAGTAGAAACAAAACCAGAAAGGGCCATAACCATTAAAAGAATCACGAATTGAATCGAGCTAAATCCCGAGAGCAGATTCGCACGTCCCGTCAAAGTATCAACCCAATAGCCGATCACATTGGTGTTGGCCAATAACAGGCCTCGCCCCAGAATTCCCAGGAACAGGCACAGAAATATTTTTCCTAAGAAAGGTTGGTAAGCAAACTTCAGTGTTTCAAAAAGAGTTTTGCTGTAGCCACCTTCTTTTTTGATATCCCCGTCAGAAAGATATTTCGGCTGAACGGAGGTCTTTGTCGTTTTCTTAGACATTAGAAACCTCCTGATTTTTCTCACTGGCCTCTTTGGCGACGGTGGTGGTGTATTCGCGGAACTTCTGATTGCGAGCCAGAAGCTCTTCAAAACTTCCCTGGTCAATAATGCGACCTTCTTCCATAAACAGAATGCGATCCACGCGATGCAAAGCGCTCAAACGATGAGTGACCAACAGGCGGGTGCGATTTTTCCACGATCCCAGAAGAAGCTGTTCGAAAAGCTTTTGTTCCGTATCCACATCCACCGCACTTAAGCAGTCATCCAGTAACAAAATCGGAGCTTTATGAAAGTGAACTCGAGCAAGACCCACGCGCTGACGTTGTCCGCCAGAAAGGTTGACTCCACGCTCTCCAATTTCCGTGCTAAGGCCTTTTTCAACGCGTTCGGTGTTGAGATCAAATTGTGCTAGGTGCAAAGACTCTTCGATCAAAGGATCTCTTTCAGCTTCGATATCGTAAAGGAAGGCGACGTTCTCTCGAAGGCTGGCGCTCATGATGAACCCCTCTTGAGGGACGTAGGCATAATAGGCGCGAACTTCGTCCAGAGGAATTTTCAGGGCATCTTTATCGCCAAGAAAGTACGAGTCAAAATGCGCTCCGGTTTCTCTTAATAAAGAAAGAAGCAACATGGATTTTCCAGCGCCCACTTCGCCAACGACCGCGACAAATTCCCCGTGGGCAATTTTAAGATCAATATTTGAAAGGATTTTGCGACCACCGATGACCAAATTCAGATTGTGAACTTGCACAGCGTATTTATCGTCCTGCTCTTTGTGATAAGAGGAAGCCTCTTTGGACGCTGCGGTTTCATTGTTTTTTGTTCCCAAGAAGCTCTCAAGACGCTTCAAGGAAGTCCACGAGTCAAAGGCAAAGGTAAAGAACCAGGGCATTTGGCGAAAGGGGCGAGTCAAAAAGACGGCGACAATCCAAAGAAGCGCCAAAAGTTCGCCACTGGTTAATTGGTGTTTTGAATAAAGGACCAAAGTTCCCAAGGCCACCACATTGAGAACAAAGGTGATCGAGGAGGAAATCGCATTCATGATCTGACCATTGGTCACCATCAGGACACGGTTGTTAGTTTCGACAATGCGTTTGGCAAAGATATTGCCCTCAAAGTGGTGCGTCCATCCCAGGATGCGGATGGTGCGAATATTTTGAATCCACTCATTCACTAAGCCAATGCGCTCACCCGCCAGTTGTTTGAAACGGTAAAAGAACTTCGATTGGCGAAACGCCATGAAAGTATTGAGAGAGGCAATCGTGAACATCAAAATCACAGTGGGCCAAAGAGGAATATCAAAAAGAAGAGAGATGGCAAAGGGAGCCAAGATAAGAGGAAATAAAGTCGAGCAACCAGCAGGCAAGGTTTGATCCAAAAAGACCGTCGCGCCCTGAACATCGGTGGCATAGAGTTGAACGATTTCCCCAACAGGTTTCCCACTCATGGTGTCGACCTGCAAATGAAGGGTTTTATCGTAAAGACGTTTTGCAAAAACTTTTTGCATATAGAGAGCTTCACGAACACTCAAAAAGTTTGTCAGTTGAGAAAATCCTTGAGCCAAGAGCACGCACAAGAAGGCGCCAACCACATAGGCCAAGGGGTTTTCAAAATGAACGAAGTGCAAGCGGCTTTGTACGCCGGTCAGTTGGTCGATAAATTCTTTTTGAAAGAAGGGCCCGAGAAGTCCCAAAAGCGCCGCCATTAAAGAACACAGAAGAACAATAATGCGAGCGTGAAAGCGGGTGAAAACAACTTCAGAAAACAGCGACTTCATGATGCATCGTCCCTAAACCAGCCTGTGATACTCAGGCGGGGCTGATTACTCTTCTCGACTTGATGAGGGAAGAGGTCACTGCGAAAGAGCATAACTGTTCCAAGTCGGGGTTCGATCTGACTGATCAAGATGTTTTCGTGATCAGGTTGATAAAGACTCAACTCTCCGCCATGTCCTTTTTGCCAGTGTTCATTGAGGTAGAGAATGAAAGTGATCTTTCGCGCCCCGGAGCCTCGATGGTTATCAAGGTGTTTATCATAACCTGCTCCGGGAGGGTATAGGGCAAAATGAATTTCGAATCTTTTGAGGCCCAAATAAAAGGATTGATTCAGGCGTTCTAGAAGTGTGTTGAGAGAGAAAAGAAGATCGTGTTGTAGAGGAGTGGCGGAGTTTTTGTCGATCCAGAGGGTGAGGTCTCCGCGAATTTCTGCATGTGTCGTTTTTGTGGCTCCGCGTCCGATGGAGGCTTTGTGAAAAACCCCTTGGGCGTGAAGCCTTTGACACTCTTGGGCGAGCTTCCGGCAGAACTCTTTGGGAAAGAGTTCCGTCGAGCTCGCCCAATTCTTAAAGGCCAGCTCGTCAAACATTCTTTCCAGTTCTAAGAGATTGATTTGATTCTGCTCCAAAGTGTTGCCATTCTATGCGGGTGAGGGGTTGATGGCAAAAAGTTCTTTTACTCGCCGCGAGTTTTTAAAAGTTTCAGCATTGGGTACGTCGGCATTGGCTCTGAGTAATTGCACAAGTTTGGATCGCTATTTCATGGGCGACATTCGCGACCTTAAAAACGAAGTCGTCATTTTAGGCGCTGGAGCTGCCGGCCTCGCCGCAGCCTTTGAGTTAAAGAGAAAGAAGATCCCATTTAGAATATTCGAGGCATCCTCGCGAGTTGGCGGGCGGGTGCAGTCTGTGTCGGTCTTTCCGGCAGGGGGCCCGGTCGCAGAATTAGGGGCCGAGTTCTTTGAAGGTTCACATTCCCAGGTGTTTGACCTCGCAAAAGAGCTGAGTTTGCCGGTAAGGGAATTAAAAGCTTCAGCAGACCTAGAGGCTCATCTCTTTTCTTTCGACAACAAAGTGTATCGTGTCAAAGATATAGTCCCGCGTCTTAAAACCCTACAGAATCCTTTGCGTCGCGTTCGTGCAGATCTGTATCGTGACCAAGATGTGGTTTTGAGTTATCGCAACTCACTTCAGTACGAACGTTCTCAGTACTACGACACCTTATCCTTGAAAGATCTTTTGGATTCTTGGCGCAGCGAAGTGGATCCTGTTGTTTTGCAGTTGATTGAAGTTCAGGCAGTGAATCGCTTTGGTGTTGATGCCAAGGACCAGTCGGCGTTGCACTTTCTTTCGACCGTGGATGCGGAAGGCAGCTCCCTGTTAAGTGGCCGAGCCACTTATCGTTTGGAGGGGGGACTTTCTGGCTTAACTCAGACGTTGGCGTCGCGGGTGGCTGGCGTAATCCCAGATCAAATCATTCGCATGAACTGCCCACTCACAGAGATTTCTGAAAAAGATGGCATCTTTAAACTGGTCTTTGATGGAAAGGCCGGGAAAGAAACTTTTACGGCGCGCCATGTGATTTGCACACTCCCTTTTTCTAAATTAAGAGAGGTCAAAGGAGTTGCGGATCTTCAGTTCTCGGCCCTCAAAAAAGAGAATATCCAGCAGCAAAACTACGCCACTCACTCTAAAGGAGCGATGGCTTTTGAAACTCCGTTTTGGCGGTCTCGCCGTGGATCGACGGTCGCCAATCTGGGAAATTTCACCGGAAATTTTCTTACCCAAAAAATGTGGGACTCTGGACGGGCTCAAACCGGAACACAGGGACTTCTGAGTTTCCAGAGGGCGGGCACTTCGGGAATGAAAGCCGGTGCGCAGTCTTCAGAGGAAGCGCAGCAGGATTTGCGTCTGTTTTACAGTGATGTCCCGAATATGGATGGCAACGCTTTTCAGTTGGTGAACTGGCAACAAAGAAAGTGGTCCTTGGGGTCCATGGCTGTGTTTAAGCCGGGACAGTATATGCGCTTTCGTGGAGTGGCAGGAGAGCCTGAGTACGAGGGGCGTTTTCTGTTCGCCGGCGAACACACCAGTCTTCGTTACGCAGGCACTTTGCAAGGGGCCCTGGAGAGCGGCGTGAAGGCCGCCTCCGAAGTGCAAATCTAGATTATTTTACCAGATTGACATGCAATGTAGACGCTTCGCCTTGAGCAGCGATGAATCCATCAACATCGGTTTTGTTGATCGCATTGATCAACGAACTCATATGATTGTTGGTCAAACTCATTCCCTGAGGCACGCTGCCATCGGCGTTCACCCAGCTATAGTTCGGTTGAGGAGACACCACGAAAACGATGATGTTGTAAGAAGGTCTGAAACCTTCTTTTTCAACTTGAACTGTCGGCAAAGTCATTGAGTCATCCGAAATGTAAACAGTGCGGGACTCTTTCACCTGCGAAATGCTGATCTGAGAAGAATCGGTCGAGATAAAAGGGCGAGAACCGACGGCATAGAGAACAGTGAGGTACTGTCCCCGCATATTTCCCAAGCGGTTCACTTGCAAAGACGGAATAGTTTCGAAACGAGCTGCTTCCGCATTTCTTTGCGAAACGGAACCACTCATGAGTCCTAAACCGATGATGAGGGTCAAGGCATTGATGATGATAAGTTTAAGTGATCTCATGTTACTTCACTCCTGTTTTCGCGTAATCCAAGTACATAACTAGATGTCCGTTAGGATCCATAATCACGCGATTGATATCTAACTTAATTCCCAAAATTTCTGGTGGAAGAGGAAGACCTCCGGGAATCGTTTCGTCATTTTTCTTCCAACCTGAACTTTTTTTAAGCAGCTCGTCTTTGACTCCCTGGCGAACTTTCCCTTTAAAGAGGGCTCCAGCAAATGAAATGTATTTATCGTCTAAATACATGCTGTCCGTATCAATAGAGTGCAGGACCAGCTGCATGCCGCTCTTATCGCTCAACTGGCGGATTTTTGCAATGATATCGAAGTCGACAATAATGGTGTCCTTCAAGAAGATGGAGCCGGGCTTGTTTTCAATGGAAACACGCAGTTTTACGAAGGTTTCTTGTGGTTTCAAAACGGCGCCAGCTGGAGTTTTTACATAGTCCATCAAAGGAGCGGCCTTTAGTTTCAAAACGGAACCATCTGACTGGGGGATGTGTTCGAAGTTCTTACGTTCAAAACTTAACTGCAAAACACGATTGATCAGAGCTCGATCCACACTCAATGCGATATCGAAGTTTTCCTGAGGAATTAAGTTGAATGAAGGAGCTCCGCGTGACTTATGGGACGCCACGGGGGCACTTCGACTGTTCACGGGATCTTCGACATAAGCCGTGAGGTCAATATTCAAAGACTTCTTAAGATTGATATTTTGCAGCTTTAAGCCCCACTTGAAATTAGGACGAGTGTCGTTATCCTCTTTTCCAGGAGGAATCATGTCTTGGACTTGCTCCAAAGAACCGCCCAAGAACTCCTTGGCTTTCTGGTTGAGCATTTCAGGAAGTTGTTTGCGCGCGAAGTCTCCTAAATTTTCACGCACCTTTTCAAGAATAAGGGGAGCTTGAGCCGTAAAGAGCTTGTCGATCTCTTTGCTGTTAAGATAAAACTTCTTTCCGTTCACCTCAACGGCGAAGGTCGGGACGATCAGCTTTTTATACTGCATCGAAAGCGGAATATTATTGATGTTGTTATCAATTTCCAGAGCCTCAAAATCCAATCCACCATAGGCATTCATGCGCAGATAAAAGGGCAGACGAATTTTAAGAGGCATATCTTTGTCGCCCGCAGAAAGTGAAACGTCCTCAAAACCGGCTTTTCCCAGGAATTCGTTATTAATGTCCCACGCGACCACGGAACTCGTAGCGATGGTCAGTTTTTTGACTTCAAGTTCAATGGCCAAGATGGCACCGTCTCTTTTGCCAAGCGCCTGCATCAAAGCTTCATCGGTGACCAAACCAAAACGCGAAAATTGAGCGATGTATCCCGATTCTCCGATTTCAATTGTGGGGCGATGGTCGTTCATTGAGAATCCCACCAACCACTGAGTCAAAAGATCACGGACTTGTTTATACATTTTAACGGCGTCAGGATTGCTGCCGGCGAAGTCGTCAGGATTGATCGCTTTATCAAAAGTGTAAGTCATGGCTGGGAAGTAGCCTTCATCTAGCTTTACTCCGAGGTTGCCCAGAATATCACTCAGACGGGTGTCGAAGTACTTCATCCCACGAGATGTGATTTGGACCTGCACGGCATTGGACAACAGGTGTTTGTCTGCAATCGGCGGATTGCTATCAGCAGCAAGGGCATTAAGACCATGCAACGACAGTAACAGGGGAATCAACAATTTAGATGTGTGAAACCGACGTACCATTTGAACCTCATCCTTTGGGCACTCTTGTTCGAGGAGCAAGCTTGCAAACAGGGTTCCAAATTGAGACGTCTTCTAAATCAATTAGGAGGGCTTTGGAAGGGGCTTGGTCTGTCTAAGAACGAGACAGGGGTGACGCAAAAAAGCCCTCTTGAATCTCAAAAGGGCTTTTTACCTATAAGGACAGGGAAGAATTAAGCGGCCTTTTTATAATAGTACTTTTCGTACTTCTTATATTCCTTGTAATCGGAAGCGGAAGCCTTTGTGTATTCTTTTGTGTACTTATTGAAGGCTTTGTCCAGCCAAGCGTAATAGTACTTGTAAACGTAGTTAGAAACATACTTGCAGTACCAAGTCGCAGAGGCCGTAGGGATGTATTCGTGTTTGGATACGAAGCCGCGAAGATGTTGGCTCATGTGTTTCCACCAGTAAGTAGCCTCTGTCTTATGAACAAAGTTGCCAACGAAGACAGGTTTTCCTTCGTATGTCAGACCCACTTCGTAGCCGTGACCTACCGGGCGGAAGTAAGATTTAAATGTCATTTCGCCGAACTTATAGTTCTTATATTTGGGTGCCACAATGTCTCCTTAGATTGTGTTAGAGATGGCTTCTTTATCGGACCTTCCCGATTAGACCTAACAAGGCAGTGTGAATTTTAATAAAAACTAGACGCCAGAGAGACCCCTACCCGGGGAGGGATTATTCAATTTTTAGACAGTCGGGAAAAAGTTTTAAGGAGTCATGAAATATCCCCTCCGGTTTGAGACATTTGATAGAAGAAGAGCGTCTTTTCGTAATCAAAAGGAGAATTCCATGTTTAAAAAGCTATCTTTTCTGATGGCAACTTCGGCATTTCTGGCGGCGTGTAGTGATCCCTCCTCCATGCAAATTCAGATGAATGAACAACAAGGTGTCATTGGTGGAGACAAAGTATCCGCAGGAAGTCTGATCAGTCGTTCTACGGTGGGACTGTATGACGCCAAAACAAAGTCTCTTTGCACGGGAACCTTGATCTCAGAGCAGTTGGTATTAACTGCGGCTCACTGTATTGACTCCACATCCGATCAGTTGGTGGTTTATTTCGGAACGGATTTTAAAGGCGCTGATCAGAATCTCATGCGTCCGGCAATGAAAGCGATTGTTCATTCTCAGTATGATCCAACAAGAGTTGAAGACACTCATGATATGGCTTTGGTTCGCTTTGTCGGGGCTGCTCCCCAAGAGTTTCAGCCTGCGCCTCTTTTGAGTGATTTTTCTTCTGTGCAAAAAGACACGCGCATCGTAGTTGCTGGTTACGGGCTTAACTGGGCTTGGGGATTGAAAACCGGTGCGGGAACATTGCGCACGACAAGCCTTAAGGTCAAGAAGCCTCTTTATGGTTCTTCTGAGATCATGATTGATCAATCTCTGCGTAAAGGAATTTGTAGCGGGGATTCTGGCGGTCCGGCTTATCTTGAGGTCGATGGGCAGTTGCGTCTTTTAGGCGTTGCTAGTCGAGGAGATTCAATTCCAATCCCTTTGACTCCGGATTGTTTCATCATGTCGATCTTTACGCGTGTCGATGCCTTCTCGGATTGGATCCAAACAACATCTGAACAACTGATGTCTATCCAATAAATTTGTTAGCCCCGAATTCTCGGGGCTTTTCTTTTTTTAAAAGTTAAAACCATATCCCGCGCGCAGGATAATTTGATTTGCTGAGGACGTGCTGTTGTCGGGGAAAAGGGCATAGTCCAATTGAACGGGGATAAAACTGTTTCGATCAAGTTGATAGTCCAACCCTAAGGAACCGACGACCGTTTGATTCGTACTGATTTTACTAGAGTCTAAGACGTTACTGCTTTTGCCAATCGCAAAAAGAAATCCTAGTCCCGCGCCCGCCCAGGCATCCCATTTTTTTGAGTGAAGATATCGATACCGCACTAAAGCTTCCAATCCCAGATAGCTGATGTCGACCTTGCAATCTGCAGATCCCGTGCAGGCTTTTGTCGGCGAAGTTCCCGTGGCTTGCAAAGTTTCATAACTCACAAAGAGGCGAGCGCTCACATTGCCATCCACCTCTACTTGGTAAAATCCCGACAGATTAAAACTTGATCCTGAAAGAGAGACGGACGGGGCGCCACTGGGTTTGACGGTCATGGAGTTCATGGCGTACCCCGCAGTGAAGCCTCCGGAGGTCTTTTCTTTCGCAGGTCGTTTTGACTCTTTTCCGGTCGTTTTGGAACGAGCGGCGTATTTGCTTAAACTGAAATCCAGCTGCATGCGGCCTTTTATTATAGAGGCCACGGCTTTGCCGTTTTTAACCTGTTTGACTTCAAGAAGGGCTTTGGCTTTTCCATCCAAGGTTCGAGCGGCTAATTGATCACCGACAAGAACATTTTCCCCTTCTGTATCGATGAGCACACGATCATTTTTTATGACCAGAGATTTGATGGCGTAGGCGGGGAAAGTGAACGTTGTTAAAAGCAAGAGGCCGGCAAGAAACTTCATGGACATACTATCGACATATTCAAAATGAAACTGTAAGTGGAAGGGCACAGTGTCTCAGGACGAAACACCCAATAAAGGTCTACATCTCAATGGGGCCTATTCCGATAAGTTCCCTATGGAAGCAAAAGTAACCACCTTAGAACGACCTCGTGCTGTCCAAATGGCTGCGGCAGTACTCATATTGACTCCCTTTATGGATATTTTGACTCTGCAAAGAACGGGGACCCAAGTTTTTGACTGGGTCGGTTGGCTTCTTATTTTCGGTGCAGGAGTCAGTCTTCTCATTCGTCATAAGTCCGCTTGGGTTTTGGGATTGGCCTTGTGTGGAGTTTTTGTTTTCATGACTTCCGCCAGCCTTTTTCGCGATATGGAGGTGGCGGACCCTGTTGTGAGTACGGCCAAGCTCATGGATTGTTTATTAGTTCTTTTTATCGTGGGGACGGTTTCGTATTTTTTTCGTTATCCCTACTTGGATCGTCGTCAAAACTGGTTTGCACCCACCGGAGATCGTTTTGTCGCGAATATTTCCGTGGTCTTGGGTGGGGTAGAGACTCAAACCCTGGATCTTTCTTATACGGGTGCTCGTATTTCAATCCCTCGGCCGGGGATTTTTAAGGTGGGGGAGATTGTTCCGTTGCAAATCAGCGATATAAACGACATCCAATGCCAAGCCCGGGTGATTGATACTCAAAACGATCACGTTCGAGTTCATTTTGAGGAGACTTCTTCGGCTGACAAAGACCTCATTCGGCAGTGGCTTCATAGTCAAAATTTGCAAAAAGTGTAGTTTTAAGCTTTCGCCCGCTTTGATTTTAGGGCATAAGAGGGTTTTTCCATCTAAGGTAGAGTCATGACTAAGACGACAAAGAAAAAGAGCATAAAGAAATCTTCCTCCAAAAAAACTGTGGGGGCCTCTGCGGCTTCAACTGAGATTCCGGTGAGTGTGCGACAGATCCTTGAGAACGTGCGCCCCACACCGATGATCGAGAATGGCCTTACCAATGAGGAAAAAATCGAGAAGATCTCTGAAAAGTTCAGCGACATCATGGAGACCTTGGGTCTTGATTTGAGTGATGACAGTCTTCGCGAGACCCCGCGCCGTGTGGCCAAGATGTATGTGAATGAGGTCTTTGGCGGGTTGGATGCGAAGAAGTTTCCCAAGATGACCGTGATCGACAATAAGATGAACTATGATCAAATGATTGTCGTCCAAAGCATCACCTGTCTGTCATTTTGTGAACATCATTTCTTACCGATTCATGGACACGCCACGGTCGCCTATATTCCGAATAAGAAGGTGATCGGACTTTCAAAAATCAATCGTGTCGTTCAGTATTTCTCTCGTCGTCCTCAAGTGCAAGAGCGTTTGACAAAACAAATCGCGGACTGCCTTCAGTATATTCTCGAGACTGAACACGTGGCAGTTCATATCAATGCCAGTCACTACTGTGTGATCATGAGAGGGATTGAGGATACGGGAAGCACGACGTCCACTGCGGATCTGCGTGGTCATTTCAAAACACGTCTTGAAACTCGAGACGAGTTTTTGCAGCACTGTCGAACGAAATAAAGGCCTAGGAAACCCTAGGCCTCGTGTCAGATCTCTAGACCAATGCCGATTGCAAAAGTTCTCTTGAGTTCTTCGAAAGACTTTCGACCGCCACCATACGTTTAATCTGTTTCAGCGCTTTTTCCTTCATCGCGGGCTCTAACTTCTGGACGAAGTTAAAGGCTGCGCAAAGACGAGCAGCCACTTGCGGATTCTTCGCATCAATTTCCAAAATCTTATCTGCGTAGAATTCGTAAGCATCCATTTTTGGATCATGGAAGCGCACGATATTGGCACCAAACGCTCTTAACAGCGAATAGACGTTGTTAGGATTGGTGAGGCTGAATGCAGGGTGCTTCGTCAAGGCTTTGACGTCTTCAAGCACGTTGCTGCGGCTGGTGGTCGCTTGGGCCGTGAACCATTTGTTAATGACGACGGAATCGTTTTTCCAGTCATCGTGGAAGTTTTGTAGAGCTTTCTCACGATGAGCAGAATTAGAGTCGGCCAAAAGCATCATCGCCGCCATACGGTCGGTCATGTTCTGAGCGTCCCAATATTGTTTATTAACGATCTCCAGAATTTCGGGATCATTCAGGTCCGCAAGATAACCGAGGGCTTGATTTTTTAAAGAGCGATGAGAAAACACTTTGGTGTCACGACTTTTCGGTTCTACGCCATGGAACTGGCGGTAGATATCAAGCAAGTGGCCACGATTTTCGCGCGCAATCGCCGCACGAAGAGTCGTACGCGCCAGGTGGAAGGCTTCGGCATCCAGAACAGCTTCTTCCTGCGCCAAAATGGCATGACTGGGAAGTTGCAACATTTTTGATTTGAATCCGGGGTCCATGTTCGCATCGCGAATGATGGCACTCATCGTTTTGACAAAACGAGGATCCACCGTTAGTGGCGCTTTCGCGCGAGCCTGAGCAATTAAGTTATGCAAAACTGTAAGGCCTAATTTCTGGGCCATTTCCCGGCGATTGAAAGAGTCCGTATCCTTTTCCATAAGGAAGTAGAGGTCGTCTTGAGAAGCCTCCCACTTTATGTTTATCGGAGCAGAAAACTCTCGCAAGATGGAAAGGACAGGACGTTCCTGAAGGCTTTTAAAGACGAAAGTTTCTTTCTTGTCTTTAAGTTCAATCAGGTGCTTGCCATCAGAGTTGACTTGGATTTTTTCGCAATCCAATTTTAACTCTTGGCCACGACGGTCCAGAAGCCCCATCATTAAAGGAACATGGAAGGGATCCTTTTGCGGTTGATTCGGAGTTGGTGGGCAGTGCTGCTCCAGCGTGAGATGGAATTCTCCCTTTGCCGCATCGAAGTTCTCTTGAACTGAAACCACCGGAGTTCCTGCCTGATGATACCAGCGTTTGAATTGAGAGAAGTCTTTGCCGTTGGGCTCAGAAATCGCAGACGCAAAATCATCGGTCGTCACGGCTTGTCCATCGTGGCGTCGGAAGTATTCATCCATGCCCTTACGGAATCCTTTGCGACCAACAATCGTTTGCATCATGCGAATAACTTCAGAACCTTTTTCATAAATGGTCATCGTAAAGAAGTTGTCGACGGCCATGCAAGACTCAGGACGAACAGGGTGGGCATTGGGACCGGCGTCTTCAGCAAATTGTCCTGTGCGAAGGGCATCGACATCTTCAATGCGCTGAGTTCCTCGGTCCGTCATATCCGCAGAGAATTCTTGATCGCGGAATACGGTGAGACCTTCTTTTAATGAAAGTTGAAACCAGTCGCGAAGAGTGACACGGTTTCCGGTCCAGTTGTGGAAGTACTCGTGAGCCACCACCGACTCAATGCTATGGAAGTCCACATCTGTGGCCGAGTTCGAGTCGGCCAAAACCAAACGGGAGTTGAAGATGTTCAGACCTTTATTTTCCATCGCGCCGGCATTGAAGTCATCAATAGCGACGATCATGTAGTCGTTCAGATCATACTCAAGACCGAAAGTGTCTTCGTCCCACTTCATGGATTTTTTAAGGGAGTCCATCGCATGCCAGCAGCGCTCTTGTTTGCCGTGGGCGGCGTAAACTTCGAGGTTCACCTTACGACCTGTCTTGGTCGTAAAGGTATCACGAATCACACCGAGGTCCCCCGCGACAAGAGCGAAAAGGTAGCATGGTTTTTTGTGAGGATCTTTCCAGAAGGCCTTATGGCGTCCATTGCCCAGATCTTCGATTTTAATACGATCGCCGTTGGAAAGCAGGACCGGATACTTTGTTTTATCCGCCTCGATCGTCACAGAGTATGACGTCATGATGTCGGGTCGATCTAAGAAGTAGGTGATCTTTCTAAAACCTTGAGCCTCACACTGAGTGCAAAAGATTCCATTGGATTTATAAAGTCCTTCAAGGGAGGTGTTGTTTTGCGGTTGCAATTCCGTTTCAATTTCTAATGTGAAGGAATCGGGAACGTTGGGGATGGTAAGTTCTTCTGGAGTGACTGTGTATTGGTCCACAGACAGCGTTTGACCGTTGATTTTAATGGCCACCAACTTGAGGTCTTCGCCGTTCAGGCGCAACTCGGCCCCCGGGGAGGTCTTTTTGATTTGGGTCTTCGCGAGAACTCGACAAAAGTCTTCGTTCAGATTGAAGTCGAGGTTCACGGACTCTACAGTGAAACCTGGCGCTTTATAGTCTTTGAGATAAATTTTTTCTTGTTTCATAAAGCCTCGATTTAGATAATGGACCAATGAGTTTGCTAATCACTTCTATCACAATAAATACCCCGCATCTACAGGACATGCTGGTATTCTATCGAAATATTGGCTTTCAATTTATAGCGTCAAAGGTGGATAAGGGCAGTGAAGTGCATCGAGCAATTCACAATGGCGTCGAGTTTTCCTTATATTCGATTCAGAATAGTCAGCGATCTCAGATTCCAAGCCTTCAACTGGGCTTTAAGATTACAGAATTGGAAAGAACGGTGACAGAGTTAACTAAAGTGCCTGGGGCCATGTGTATCTTGGACCCGACAGAAATGCCGGACGGAAAAAAGGCCATCGTGCTTGATCCCGATGGCCATGCGATTGAACTTTGTGAATACAGCCCTTAGTGGCTTTGTTGGTACATACGATCTTCAAAGGCCGCCAAAGCGGCCTTTGCGCCTTCTCCGATCGCAATCACAATCTGCTTATAAGGAGTGGTTGTAACATCGCCAGCCGCGTAAATACCGGGAACCGATGTTCGCCCTTTTTCATCCACGATAATCTCGCCAAACTTGCTTAAGTTCACTGTGTCTTTCAAAAATTGACTGTTGGGTAAAAGCCCAATCTGAACAAAGATGCCATCCAAATCAATTTTCTCGGACTTGTTCAAAGAGCGATCGACGTACTCAAGCTGCGTGACCTTTTGTCCATCACCGAGAATCTTTTCAGTCTTCGCGCTGGTGATAATGGACACATTGGGAAGGGATTTGAGTTTGTCTACCAACACCTTATCCGCTTTGAGTTGATCGTTATACTCAAAAACAACGACTTCTCGTACGATCCCCGCCAAGTCGATGGCGGCCTCGACGCCGGAGTTTCCGCCGCCAATGACGGCGATCTTTTTGCCTTTATAAAAAGGTCCGTCACAATGTGGGCAATAAGCCACGCCACGGCCTAGATAATCTTTTTCACCAGCAACACCCAACTCGCGCCATTTAGCGCCAGTAGTGACAATGATGGAGTCTGCGGTCAAGTGCTCGCCACTTTCAAGTTCAATGGCTTTGACCTTGTCTTGCGTGTGAATCTTTTTAACCCGACGGTTTTCAAAGACCTTAATGGGATAGCTCGCCACGTGTTGATTCAGTTGGGCGGCAAGTTGGGGCCCCTCAGTGTACGTCACCGAGATCAGATTTTCGATCCCTTTGGTTTCCTGAACTTGGCCACCGATCTTTTCAGTAATCAAAGCGGTGCTAAGACCTTTGCGAACGCTGTAGATTGCGGCGGAGGATCCAGCAGGTCCGCCTCCGATCACCAAGACCTCGAAGTGTCCCAGATTTTTGTTCACGGGTTCCTCGGGAGCCTGGGATTCATCAATTCCGAAAGTGGCCTCCAGTTTTGCCAGGAGATCTAGCAGTTGAATGCGGCCTGAATGAAACATTTTGGAATTTGCCACAAGACTAGGAACTCCTTGAATTCCCAATTTCTGAATGTCGTCTTGGACGTAGCCACCATCAATGATCTCATGATGGAAGCTGCCGTGGATCAATGCCATTTGATTTAAAGCCTGAACAACGTCAGGGCAGTTTTCGCAAGTCAAAGAGATGTAAGATTGGACGGAGATATTTTTCTTCAGTCTTTTTACGCGACTTGCGATGAGGCTGTCTAAGGGTTTGCCTTTTCCATCAGTGTTGAGGATGGCAAGAATGAGGCTGGTGAATTCGTGACCACCGGGAATCCCTTTAAAAATAATTCCAGTGGGCTGGCCTTTGTAGGCGATGTGAAACTGAGGCATGGGGGAGGTGCCAGCCGCGTTTTTGCTGACGACAATTTTTGGACATGTGCTAGCTACGTCCTCAAGCATTTCGATCAGATCTTTTTGATCCTCGTGAGAACTGTTTTCGTAAATGAGCTCAACTGTATTTTCGAGCTTTGAAAAGACGGAAGTAAGTTGTTCTTTCAGTTGTGGATCTAACATTACAGCCTCCTAAGGGATGGAGAAGAAAGCGTCCCCGCCGAATGCAGCGGGGACTTGCCAGGGAAATCTAAGATTAGATTTTACCAACGAGGTCCAAGCCAGGTTTCAAAGTCGCTTTGCCTGGAGTCCATTTAGCAGGACATACTTCGCCAGGATTTGCAGCGATGTATTGAGCCGCTTGAACTTTACGGTACAATTCGTCGGCGTTACGGCCGATACCGTTGTCTTGAACTTCAGCAAGAACGATCTTGCCTTCGGGGTTCACAAGGAAAGTACCACGGTAAGCAAGACCTTCTTCTTCAATGTGTACGCCGAAAGCGCGAGTCAATTGGAAGGTGGGATCTGCCAACATAGGGTATTTGATTTTTTTGATAGTTTCAGAAGCATCATGCCATGCTTTGTGTGTGAACTGAGTGTCTGTGCTCACGCTGTAAACTTCAACGCCGGCTTTTTGGAAGTCTGCGTATTTGTCAGCCATGTCGCCAAGCTCTGTGGGGCAAACAAAGGTGAAGTCTGCAGGGTAGAAGAAGAAGATAGACCATTTACCCTTAAGGTCGTTTTGAGTCACGGTTTTGAAATCGCCGTGATGGAAAGCTTGAACTTTGAAGTCAGGCACTTTTGTGTTGATGAGTGTTTGCATTTATTCTCCTTGAATAAAAGTGGTTTATGTTCAGGCCCAAGGCCCAAAAATGAGTTCTCCTAAGAGCCGTTGTTCCTAGGGGGACATCTTTCGTCTTTGATAGTACGGGATCAATCTCTTTTATTGAAATCGATTAAAAATATGAATTGATAGATTTAATCTATTTATGCATAATACCTAAAAAGAGGTCTTGAGATGGTATCAAAAGTGAACTTTTCTCTAACGCAGCTTGAGTATGTTATGGCTTTGCACAAGTATGGCCATTTTGCGAAGGCCGCCGAGGCCTGTTTTGTGACTCAGCCCACTCTCAGTATGCAAATTCAAAAGCTGGAAGAGGATTTGGGGGTTGTGATTTTCGACCGCTCAAAGAAACCGGTCTTGCTGACACAGATGGGCAAGAAACTGATTTCGCAGATGCAGACAGTCCTTTTTGAGGCCAGAAAAGTCGGAAGTATTATTCAACAAGAGACCAAGGGCGCCAAGCAGGGCAGTCTGGCAATTGGCGTCATCCCGACCGTGGCTCCTTACCTGTTGCCGCGACTTTTGCCAGTCTGCGAAGAACTTTTTCCAGAGGTGGAACTAAATATCAAAGAACTTCAAACGGAACAAATTTTTGAAGCCTTGAACGGAGACGAGATCGACGTCGGCGTTCTGGCAACACCAACGCAGATTCCTCAGATGTTCGAGTTCCCTCTGTACTATGAACCTTTCTATGTTCTTTGTGAAAAAAAACATGAGTATGCACAAATGAAAAAGATTAAATATCAAAGTCTGGGTATGAATGACATCTGGCTTTTAGAAGAAGGCCATTGTTTAAGAAATCAAGTGCTGGATCTTTGTTCCATTCGTAAAAGCAAAGGGGGCTCCGGCCGTCGTTATAAATTTGAAAGCGGCAGTCTTGAGACCTTAAAAAACCTTGTTGATCTTTACGGTGGTTACACTCTTCTTCCTCACTTGGCGACCGAGCAGATCGGTTCTCATAGCCAGTTGGTTCCCTTTGAACGACCCATTCCCGCCCGTGAGATTGGTTTGGTCTACCGCCGAGAACACTATAAAAGTGAATTGATCGAGCTGCTTGGTGAGGCTGTATTAAAGTGCATTCCAGAGGAATTACGCAAGATTCGGCCGAAAGATTTGGATGTCCTTCCGATTGCGTGATACACCAAGAGTATGGAAAACAAAGTGACTCGTAAACCGATTGAGACTCGTGAAGATATACAGCTCCTGGTAGATAGTTTTTACCATAAGGTTCGCCAAGATACTTTGATTGGTCCTATTTTCAACGATGTGGCGAAAGTCGATTGGGAGGAGCACCTTCCTAAACTTTATAATTTTTGGTCCGATCTTCTGTTGGGTGAAGACACCTATCGCGGGCGGCCCTTTCCTCCCCATATGAAGTTGAATTTGGTGCCGGGGCACTTTGAGCAGTGGTTGCGACTGTTCACCGAAACTGTTGATGAACATTTTTTGGGTTTGAGAGCAGACGAAGCGAAATCTCGCGCTTTCCGGATTGCGCGCAACTTTATGATCAATTTGAGTTTGCTGGATTAGACATTAAAAATGTTTTCCGCCAATCATTTCGGAATCTCTGTGTCTAATAAAGCATAAAGTTTTATTTTAGAAGTTACGGAGGACCCCCTTATGAAAGTCACCGTCAACTTTACGTCTCAAGGTCGTATGCTCGAAGGGCAGCTCTTTTTACCTCTTGAGGATAAAGGGCCTTTTGCAACTCTGCTTTTTGAGGGCTCAATTACCGGGGCCACGAATCAGATTACAGAATATTTAGCACGTGAGGTCAGTAATCAAGGATTTGTCTGTATGATGATGGATCATAGTTACTATGGAGATGAAGAAAGCGCGGCCCAGCCGTGGGAGTCCCCCTCTAAAAGAATTGAAGATATTAAAGCGGCTTTGAATTTTCTGATGGAATATCCCGCCGTCGACAAAGAAAAGATTGTGGGTGCGGGGGTGAGTGTGGGGGCCGAATTCCTGACTCAAGTTTGCAAGACAACATCGCTCTGCAAGGGGCTTATTCTGGTGCAGGGGCCTTTTGATGACTCTCAGAATGTGGCGAGGGACTTAGATATTCCCTCCGTTGTGATCGATGAGACTCATTTGGAGGCGGCGGTGGATGAAATTGTCTTGTGGGTGAGAACTCTCTTTAATGGCCGTCTGGTGGAGGATTTAAAACCCTCCACTTACGATTGGAGTCAGTCAGAGAAGTAAGGATCACTTTGAACTGATCTCCTAGTCTGGTGATGGCACGAGGATTTGGAGGGAGGGAAGGACTTT
>NZ_JBLJBT010000032.1:0-5848 GCF_047637665.1 Bdellovibrio sp.
ATACGGACAGAATCGCTGGGTAATTATTAGGTCAGGGTCGCTGGGTTCCTACAACTCGAAGTGGGGGGTGGTGCCACCTCCCTTTCACAGAGGTGGCTTGAGGCCCCTAGGGTTTGCTTTCAGGGGGAAGTTTTGAACACATTCTTTTTAACTTTTCCATCATTCTTTGTTTCATCATTTTCATGACACATTTAAGAGCTGGTTCACGTTGTTCTGGTCTTAAAATGTCATAAAAAACTTTGAGTTCAAAATCAGCTTTGGCCATACCCGCAGCGGTCATAGCGTCTTTGACTCCGACAGCAGCGGTCATGCCGTCATCTTTTGTGGAGGTCATGCTTTTTAGAGTGTGTGAGTAATCCATCCAAGCATTTTTAACGGCGGCATCCGTGGTGTTCTTTTGTTTTTTATATTCCCACTTTGCCTGCTTCAGGGCCGCTTTCTGCGTGTCATCGAGTTGCAATCCATCGCACGTGACGGGCGGTTTGGCTCCGCCAAGAGCAATCTCATCAACAAAAGTTTCAGCAAGTGCGGTGTTTTCGTCGTTAATCATTTCCGTGCTGGCTTGAGATAAGGCGGGTGCCGTCAGACAAAGTCCAGCGCAAAAAATAACGAAACGATTCATCATAAATCCTCCTCTTGGTTGTGTTGTGGGTGTATTGGAAACCCAAAAGGCAATCCAAGAGAAGACTTAAGATGAACTTCTGATAATTCTCAAAGATAAGGAAGGATTCTTGTTATTCGAGTGACATCTTCGCCGCGGCATTCTGTGTCTTTGCAGCGATTGGAAACAGTGCAAGACCCTTGATAGACAAAATCATTGTCGCCACGAACTAAAATCCCCTCGATCACGCCGGTTTTTGAATTGAATACGGCAGATCCTGAGTTGCCTCCGTAGGTATCGAGATTGGCGACGAAGTGCTGGGAGGCTTGAGTGCTTCGAACTTTGGCTCCTGCAGCTATTTTCGTCGGCAGCCCTACGGGATGCCCGATCACAACGAGCGGGTCCCCGACCTTGACACTGCCTTGTTTGCGAGTGGCCAGAGGAACGTGATTGGCTACGGCTCGATCCAAACGAATCAAAGCAAAATCAGATCCACTGGCTAAAACCTCAGTATGAATGATCTGTTTGCAGGAATAGATTTCTGAGTTCGCCACGTCACGGGGTTGAACACCTTTTGTTTTTACCGCGTAACCAAAGACAAACTTTGTTTCACCGCAATCACGCAAGGAGCGAACACAGTGCCCCGCCGTTGCAATGACGTCAGGGGCGACGAGGGACCCCGAGCAGAAGGCTGCATTTTCCTGTTCACCGAATTTTTCTGAGGAACATAGGTTGTAGCTTTGTCTGAATGTTTGCGCCGAGATGCGCGACGTCGTAGCGCTGGTTTGAATGGAGCTTGTTTTGATCAAGGCCACCGTGGAATCGGCAAGTCTTCTTTGCAGTGAAGATGTGACTTCATAGAGATCCATTCGATTGTCCGTGCCGTAAATGACCTTTTCTTCAAGCGGGTCGAATTCTTCGGCGACGGGTTGGCTTGAGCCGTCGTTTTGAGATTGGCAGGCCCCCAGGAGGCTCAGGCCTGTGAAAAGAACGAGGAGCTTTTTTAACATCATGTTTTCCTTTGATTTTGTGAGGAGACGTCGTGTCCCTCAAGGCTTGACACGAAAATTCCCACAGCCGGTTAATCAAAGGTTTATTTTTTTACAGCCCTGCTTATTTAAAAAAGTTGAGGCAAAAGGTCACAAAGGCGGCATTGATAAAATCAATAAAACACGAGCCCACCAACGGAACGACCAAGAAAGCCTTGGGGGCAGGCCCATACTTTTGCGACAGAGAGGACATATTGGCCATCGCATTGGCGGAGGTTCCCATCATGAATCCGACATAACCGGCACTGATGATGGCGCCCTCATAGTCCTTCCCCGCGACCCAAAAGGCAGGTCCGAGGGCGGTGGCGATAACAAGCAAGGCCTGAAGACCTAAGAAAATTAGAATTGGAAGCGCGGCATTTTTCAATTCATCCAAACGCAATGACATAATGGCGGTCGCGATAAATAAGGTCAACGCGACAGAGCCAATCTCTTCAATCCATTCGGCATTGATTTTAAAAGTGGGGCGCACATCTTCAATATTTCTAAAGAGGGCCGCGACCACCATCGAGCCAATATAAATAGGCAAAGTGATTCCCTGCGCATTGATCCAAGAGCTGAGTGTGGTCCCTAAACCCATGATCAAGGCCATCGCTAAGAAATGAAAAAGCAGATCTGTTCCTATTCTGGATTTCAAAATGTAAGATTCATGATGTTCAAAGGGTAGAGCCCGCGAATGATCTTTCAACTTCTTACGGTGAATAAGATGAGTGGCCAGTGGAGTTCCAATCAGGCCGCCTAATAAGATTCCGCCCATGGCGGTGGTCAGACCGATGGCGGAAGCACCTTGGACTCCGGCGGCCTCAAACGCGGGGCCAAAGGCCAAAGCAGTTCCGGGGCCTCCCGTTAATGACACGGCTCCGGTAAGGACCCCCATCAATGGATCTAAACCCATCATTTTGGCCGCGCCAATGCCCGCAAGAATTTGCAAGAGCAGTCCTCCGACGGTCAGAATCAAAAAGAAGATCACGGTGCGACCGCCTTCTTTGAGCAGACGCAAAGAAGCGGAATATCCAATGGACGCGAAAAAGGCGATCATCAAACTTTCTTCAAAAGATTTTGTAAATTGAATTTCAAAAAGTCCGTGGCTTTTCAGGATGGCTAAAACGAAAGCGACGATAAAACCACCAATGACCGGAGAAGGGAGGTTGTATTTGTCGATAAAATGGATTTTGCCTTTAAGGAAACGACCAAAATAAACGACCAAAGCTGCCAGTGCCAATGTTTGAAGAGATGTCAGTGTCATTCCTCAAGCCTAAACGCCCGGGTGAAGGATGTCTAGGTTTACATCACAATCCAGTTCATCAGAATTACGGAAAAAGCTCCCAGCAAAAACTCTTTTTGCAGGAGGTATTTCATGTGAGTTTCTTTGAGTTTTGCAAAGACTTCTTCTAGGGTCACGCTGATCATGGCGCCTCCCGCGAAGGCCAAGATATAGGGTAATGTGGAAGAGGTGAGGCTGGCGAAAATACCCCCGGCGGTCCCACCGACAATTTCCATCACTCCCGTTAAGGCCGCGCCGAAAAAGGAGGCTTTGCGGGACAGTCCTATCGACAAAAAAGCCGCTGCTGTGGCTAACCCCTCGGGGAAGTTCTGAAATACGATGGCGCCAACAACAGTCCAACCATTGGCTTGAGAGATGGAATCCGCACTTAAGGCCGCTCCCGAGGCGAGTCCCTCGGGAAGGTTGTGCAACATCATGGCGGTGACAAAAAGCCAGGCCCGTCGATGCAGTGACCATTCTGCGGGAGAAAAACTATGAATCAGGTGGCTGATTCCATAAATGGAAACCACACCCAAAACCAGCGCGATGGAAACACCGAGAGCTCCGTGAGAACGAGAAGAGTACGCAGGGCCAATCAGATTAAAGGCCGCCGCCGCTAACATCATCCCAATCGCAAAATCTAGATTGAGACTGCGCCAAGGATTCCAGGTGTTGGTCTCTTTTTTAAGAATAGGCAGAGCGCCAAGCATGGTGGAAAGCCCCGTCACGAGTCCTGCAAAGAGTCCCATCAACATAGTACCCATACACATCCTTCCTTTCTTCTTAGTCCCATAATTAGATTACGGCAGATAAGAAGATTCAGAACAGTTCTCTTTTTCTATTATACAATAGAAGAAATCTATATCTATCCTAGTGGAATAGATGAAAGCTATTTGAGACGGGCGGGGGTTCAGACTTAGACTTTCTGAGGGGCTTTCTCTTTAGGTTTTCAATGAGGTGTTTTTGAAAGTCTTTTCTTGGAAAGAGTTCCGTCCTTCACGACGGAACTCTTTGGGGTGAGCAGGGCTTAAAAGTGTTAAGCCCTGAAATTATTTTTCGGTTTACGATCTCGATTGGCAGGCTTCTTGGGTCGCAGCTCCAAGATCTTTTCTTTTTTCTCTTCCGTCATTTTGGGAGGGTGTTCCTCGGGTTCATCATAGAGATGGTAGCGCGAGGCGATCTCCGCAAAACGTTCGCTGGCATCTTCTATGGCCATGCCGACCTTCTTCTCTAAAAGATCTACGATGGATTGAGCATTGCCACGAGTTCTTTCCAGATCGTTTTCGGTCAGTTCGTGCCATTTTTCCATCAGTTCTCTTTTGAGTTCCAACCATTTATGTCCCGGAAGATGAGTCGCCATGGGACCTCCTATTCCGTCTCAATAATGAGATCAATGCGACGGTTTTCGGCGCGACCTCGTGAGGTCTTGTTGTCGCTGATCGGTTTGTCGGGGCCAACACCCACGGCCTCCATTTTTCCTTCAGCAAGGCCTGTGGTGGCGAGATATTTTTCCACCGCCTGGGCTCTTTTCTCGGAAAGGATCTGATTTTTTTCCGGATTGCCGGTGGCGTCGGTGTGACCTTCAATTGTCACTTTTGAGGGGCCGACACTGTTAAGGGCGGTTTCGACTTTCTTAAGCAGAGCCTCGTTTTTGGGACCTAGGTTGGCTTGGTTGGACGGGAACTGAAGAGCTTTCAGGCGCACCATCAGTTTTCCGCCTTCCGCATAAACTTCGGCTTCGTTGGGTTTAAACTGGCTGCGAATTTGCGCGGCTTTATTTACAAGAGCCTGATTTTTTTCCAGCTCGGCCTGTTTTTTTGCCATGGCAATACGTTCGCGCTCAGCCTCGTCCAATTGTTGTTGTGATTGCTGAAGTTCTTGCTCTGTCGAAGAGTATTCACTTCGCAAGGTGGAAATAGTTCGTTGTTGGCGTTCCGTCATTAAAACCAAGTCTTCTGTATTGCCGGCGTTCACCTTGTTGGTGACGTCCAGAAGATGTGCGGATTCCCGAGTGGCGTCCTCGGAGGCACGGCGGATCGCGGGAAGATTGCGAGGATCCGAGTTAATCAATTTTTCCGCATTCTGATACTTCATCATCGCCATGTTGTAGGATTTAGGAGCCTTCTTTTCAGCGCCATCTTTTTGTGACAATTTGATATTGTCATCGGCGCGCCCCAAATTCGCTTTCGTCACCGACATCACTTCCAGTTCTCGATAGCGAGTTGTCACATCGTGACCTTTTTTCTCTGCCGGAGCGAGATTGCCTTTTTCAGCGGCGGTAGTGATATTTTCAAGCTCGTTCCCTGTCTTTTTCCATTCTTTGGGGAACAGAGTCGGAGCACCGGCTCGCAAAGCGCCAGCCCGAGCGTCGGTGATATCCTTCATGGAGGTTTGTATAATTTCAGATTTAGCATTGGCCTCATCCAGCCAACCGCGAGAGTAAGCAATTTGTTCTAAAATGTCTTCGTTGGATTTTCCGCTATCTCTTTTACTTTTAGCTCGTTCTAAAGCCTTCTTCGCATCGGTGTAGTTTTCAGGCGAAAGAACATCAATTTGACGTTCATGTGCATCTCGAAGCATTTCTTCCGTGCGATCAATTTCCGCCGAAACATTTGCAGAGGCGGGGAGATTTTGAACATGAGGGGGTTTGCTGGCGCATCCGACGATGGCGATCGTCAGGGTCATGGCAGCCAAATACTGATTCATACGCGATGTCATAGACGTCTCCTTCTTTAAGTCCTTTTGCATGAGGCTAATCCTCGAAACTCAGGCTCTACAAGAAAAACGGACGAAGACTATGATTTCCGTGTTTGTCGGCAAAAAGAATGGGGAGGGGATGCTTTGAGCATTGCAGAGATGAAAAAAAGAAGGAGAGTATGTGATCTGTACCCCTAAAAAGGTACTGATTAATAAAAGGGAACTTCAAGGAAACCT